>JBCCHI010000004.1:0-64937 GCA_039028815.1 Pseudomonadota bacterium | reverse complement strand
TGTGTCTTCGGTTGCCGGCCATGCCGCAAAATGCAAATTTCCATCGCCCAGGTGCGCCACGTTCAGAAACCGGATGCCAGGGTCAAGCGCCTTCGCGCGCGCCTCGGCCCGGTCCAGAAGATGTTGCATCCGGTCCACCGGCACGCAGATGTCATTGTCGATCACGGGCTGGTGCAGCAGGGCAAGTTCTGCGGAGGATTCGCGTCGCGCCCACATCTCCTGCCGCTCGGCCTCGGATTTGGCCAGCGTAGCATCCAGTACCTCGCCTGTTTCAAAATGCGCGGCCAGCGCGTTTTCCAGCAGACATGCAACCGCCGTCTGACCCGTGTCGCCGCCATCCGACATGCGATCCGAAACGGCCGCCATCTCAACCAGTATGTTCACGTCGTGGTGTTTCGAAAATGGTGCGCGGGCATCGGGGAAGCGCGCGAGATGCGCCTCGATGAAAGAGCGCGGCATGTACTCGAACGCCTCAACCGTGCCACCACTGTCAGCCTGGAGCGCACGAAGAAGTACAAGCGCCGCGTCAATCGAAGGGCAGGCCACCATTGCGCTGGCATAGGCGCGAGGCAAGGGTTCCAGTTTCAGAACAGCACCGGTGATGATGCCCAGCGTGCCTTCGGACCCGATAAGCAGATCGCGCAGATCGTAGCCGGAGTTGTCTTTGTGGACCTCGCTCATGAGGTTCAGTATGCGGCCATCGGCCATCACCGCCTCTAGTCCCAGACACAGACCCCGGGTACTGCCATAGCGCACCACGTTCGAGCCGCCTGCATTGGTGGCCAGCGCTCCGCCGATCAGGGCGGAGCCGCGCGCACCGAACGTGAGCGGAAAAATCAGATCATGGTCGGCCACCGCGTCGTGCAGACGGGACAGGATCACCCCGGCCTCGACAATCGCCAGGCGTGCCTCCGGCCGGATCTCACGGATCGAGTTCAACCGTCCCAATGACAGCATCAGCATGTCTCCGGCCTCTGTGCCGCCTGTCAGTCCGGTTCCGCCCGAAACCGGAACGACCGGACAATACTGTGCGTGGGCAAGCTGAAGACAGGATGACACCTCCTGGGTATTGGCGGGGCGCAGAACCGCCAGCGGTGGCGGGGTGGGGGCGCCGCTCCAGTCCCGTGCAAACGCTTCGGTGTCGCTGCCGGTCAGAACGTGTGTCGGACCGATCGCGTCACGTAAGGCAGACAGAAGGCTCTCGGACATGGCGCCAAGATGCTGTCGATAAAAGGGCGGCGCAAGTGGCGTTGTTCCGCGCGGCCCTGGGTCAGGCCAGGGCGCGCGCCGAGCGGCGCGGAGGGACTTCGCCTGATGAGTCAGTCATCACCTGTCCCCCCGCACCAGTCGAGTTGCGCTGCAGGGGCGCACTCGAAAGACGTGCAATCCCGGTTGATAGGCATGGCAGCAGGGACCGGGCACGTCGCTTTGCCAGGCAGAGCGAATGCCCGGCGCAGGTCAGAAGTCGTTTCGAATTGAGCCAATTCTGCGGCTGGAATTCGCGCTGCGCAGGGCGATCGGTGCGAATTCAAGAACACTCTGTTTTCTGTCGGGTTACACGGACGCGTCCGGCAATGCCCCGGATTTCGGTTTTCGCTTGACGCCCAAGGGCGCGCTGTCATACGACCCCCAGACTTCTGGCGTGGTAGCTCAGCTGGTTAGAGCGCACGACTCATAATCGTGAGGTCGGGAGTTCAAGTCTCCCCCACGCCACCAGGATTTCCGATGGGGCGCGTCCATTTCTGCCCTTAGGTGGCTTTTGTTTTGGGCGATATCTCATTTTTTTCAATGCCTTAGTGTGTCGGCTTGGGTGAGCGACGGCACCACGCTCTGACGTCTGCTTGGTCTGGTTGTCCGTTGCCTGGCACAATCCGGAACCCTGAAGCCTTTCACCCTTACCCCGAAGTACTCCCGGGTAGCGCGAGGGGCTGGCCCCTCGCAAAGACGCGGAAGCCTTTCATCTTTACCCCGAAATACCAGCTAAAGGCGAAAGGCGCACAGCATAGGAACAATGCACGGCGAACGCGACACTCTGTGATTCAGGTTCGTCGAGAAACGCTTTAGACTGGCCCCATGATTTTGTTGCGCCCACCACATCAAGATGAGCTTTCGGCGGCGAGCGATCTGTGTCTGCGTTCAAAAGCGCATTGGGGGTACGATGAAAGCTTCATGGCCGCGTGCGTTGAGGAACTGACCCTGAAAGCAGAGGATCTGCAGCGCGACTCGGTTGTTGTTGCAGTCGACAGCGGTCGTCTGGTGGGTCTTGCACAGGTTTCAAACGACAGGGATGGCTGTTTTCTTGAGAAGCTTTTCGTGAATCCGGCGGACATGGGCAAAGGCATTGGCAGGACGCTGTTCGACTGGAGTTGCTCGGCCGCACGCGACAAGAACGCAACACAGATGATTGTCGAAGCCGATCCTGACGCCGTTCTGTTCTACCGCGCGATGGGGTGCAGGCATGAGGGGAGCGCGCGTTCGGGTTCCATTCCCGGGCGAACTCTGCCGCGTTTTGTCCGGGATCTGACAGAATGAGCCAGCGCGTCGCCCGCGTTCCGGTGCCCCGAGCGCGTCGGACGCTGTTGCAAGCAAGACCGAAATCCTGTTCCGTGCGCGGTGCTTGTTTGCGTTCGGACAACCAGAGTGGCGGCACGGGACCTGTTCATGATACTGTGCATGATCCATCTGCAGAAGGACTTGCTGAACTATGCATCAACGCCTCTCGGGTCGGAACTTTCCAGCGCAGCTTTACAGTGATTTGCGTAGCGAATTTATAGACTCTCTGAGCTCGTTTTATAGTGGAATCGGCCGCGATGAGATTTTGCATGCTTTGCAAGGCTCGATAAAGCCGGTCGATGCGTTCTCCATAAAATCGGCTATTGATGAGTATCAACCCAGATCAATTCTGGAAGTGGGCAGTTTTCTGGGATTTTCAACGCGTTGGATATGTGAGGTTTCATCCGCAAGTGAGTGTACTGTCACGTCTCTTGATCCAAGGTTGCGCCACCGGGTATTTGATGATCTGAAAAAGCACGTTGAGTTGTTCAATGTATCTTTTCTGAACAGACTATCCTTTGTTGATGCCTGCCTTAGCGAAAAAAACACTGAGATGTTTTTGTATGATTACATGAAATACGAACCCCAAAAAACCAGAGCCGAAGCACTTCGAATTCTTGAGGATATCAGGGTTGTTCGCGAGCCGGTCGGAGAGTTTGATCTCGCGTTCATTGACGGTGATCACTCCTTTGCGGCGACTCAGATGAATGTCAGCCTCGTGGCGCAGATGATGCCAAAGGGAGGTGTGATCCTGGTACATGACGCGATCAGTTTTCCGGATGTGGAACCGGCCTTGAGGAAAATGAGCGCAGACAGTCGTTGCAAACTTCTCGGGATCGCAGGGCCGGAATACTACCAGTGTGTTGCGCACGTAAAGCAACCGCAAGGACGTGCAAAACGGTTCATCGCGCGGCATATCCTGAACTACGAAGAACAACTGTCGGTCTGCGACGGAATCGCGTTTGTGCAAGTCTCGCCGGTTCCCTGAGAGAATTGCCACGGTCCGGGGATGTCGGATCACAGGGACCATCGCCACACATGCGTGCGGCGACGGCCTGCGCCACGTTGGCCTGACCTTTTGTCGTGAATGTCAGCGCAACGCGGGCCTCTTGCTCCGAACCGGTCGCGCTGGCCCGAGACACGGATCAAGTGTTGCGAGCGTGCGTCGTCGGTCATCCTCATCACAGGGGGCAATCGGCACCCGGGTGACCTCTGACTAGGCAAAGCGGTCAGAAATCCGCATTTGCCCCGGACCGGGTCAGTGTAGTCTAATGCCGGATGACCAGCCAAGGAGGATGAGATGACTCTGCCAGTCCTGGACCTGATGCCGGGCGATGCGCCCTTTCGTACCGATCCCAAACAGTCCTATACCCTGCCCGCGCGGTTCTATCATGACCGCGATATCTGGGAGGCAGAGAAGGCGACCATCTTCTACCGGTCGTGGTACTATGCCGGGCATGCCAGTCAGGTCGCCGAGGCCGGGCAATACCTGACCGTGCGCATTCACGAACAGAACGTTTTTGTGGCGCGCAGCCGATCGGGCGAACTGAACGCGTTCCACAATGTCTGTCCGCATCGTGGACACGAACTGGTCAGCGGAACAGGCCGGAAAAACGTGATCACCTGTCCCTACCATGCCTGGGCGTTCGATTTCGACGGCGTGCTCAGGTCCGCGCGAAACACCGAGAATGTCAGCGGGTTCCGCAAAGAAGAGTTTTCCCTGAAACCTGTGCGGGTCGAGGTGTTCTGCGGGCTTGTGCTGGTCAATCTTGACCCGGATGCGGCACCCTTTGCCGAGCAGATGGGGGATCTGGAGCAGGAAATCCGCCGCTATGTGCCTTCGGTCGACGATCTGCAGTTTGCGCAGCGCGATACATACGACGTGGCGGCCAACTGGAAGGTGCTCGTAGACAACTTTCTTGAATGCTATCATTGCGCGCCGGCACACAAGGATTTCGTCGATCTGGTCGATATGAACAGCTACCGCACGATCACCTGCGGACTGTACTCCAGCCAGTGCGCGGGTCAGCCCCGCAGCCTCAACGCAAAGGCCTACTCGTTTCAACCGGGCGACGTGGATTTCGGATATGCCGGGTGGTTCGTCTGGCCCAACTTTACGATCTGGGCCTACCCCGGCGAGGCCAATCTGTCGGTTCTGCAGATGAACCCGGACGCGCCGGAACGCTGTGTCGAGTTTCAGGACTGGTTCGTGAAAGATGGCAAAGTCACGACGCAGTTGCGCGATGCAATCAACTATCAGATCGACGTGTTGCAGCCCGAGGACATCGGCCTTTGCGAAAGTGTTCAGAAAGGTCTGAAATCATCGGGCTACAATCAGGGCCGGTTTGTCGTGGACGAAGGGCTGACGGAACTCAGCGAACATGCGGTGCATCATTTCCAGAAGCTGGTGGCCAATGCCCTGGGCGCGCGGCTCGACCCGGATATGCAGGCGTGCCCATCGACCGGACTTGGCTGACGATATCCGTCTGCAGTACGCTCCGTGACAGACAAGCGCGGTACAAGCACGATGACACAGGGCGTTCTGCTGGATCTTGCCGGCGTTCTTTACGACGGCACACGCCCCGTTGCCGGGGCTGCGGAGGCGGTTGCGCGCCTGCGCGCGGCGGGCCTGCCCCTGCGGTTTCTGACCAACTCGACGCGTCGGTCCAGAAAAGGCATCCTGCACAGCCTTGCGGGGATGGGATTTGATATTGCGGCAAAAGAGCTGCTGACACCTGCCGCGGCGGCCTGTGACTGGTTGCGGCGGGAAGGGCGCGCGCCGCATCTGCTGGTGCACCCGGATCTGGAAGAGGATTTCAAGGATGTGCCGCGCACCGGCCCACCGGCCGTCGTGCTTGGAGATGCCGGGCAGTTTTTCACCTATGAGAGGCTCAATGCAGCGTTTCGGGTGCTGAACGAAGGTGCGCCCTTTCTTGCGTTGGCGGCCAACCGGACATTTCGCGATGCCGATGGTGCGTTGAGCATGGATGCAGGGGCGTTTGTGCAGGCGCTGGAGTATTCCAGCGGAACCCGGGCTCGGCTTTTCGGAAAACCCTCCGCGTCCTTCTTTCAGGCCGGTGTCGCTCAACTGGGGTGTGATGCAGCCACGGTGATCATGATCGGTGATGATGCCGAAAGCGATGTCGCCGGGGCAATTTCGGCGGGTGTCGGACACGCGGTTCTCGTTCAGACCGGTAAGTATCAACCGGGGGACGAAACCCGTTTTACACCCGCCCCGAGCGCTGTCGCGCCCGACATCTCAAGCGCGGTTCTCGCGATTCTGAGGGATGTCTGAACACGTAACCATGCGGCCCAAAGCCCGTGGCATGCCGTTACGACAAGCGCGTGGATCTTTGTTATGCCACGTCAGGCCGCCTCTTTCGTCTGGCCGATCGCATCCAGTGCAAGATCTGCAACCCGGGCGGCAGAGGCAGGGTTCTGACCCGTGATCAATCGACCGTCGCGCACGGCAAACGGGCCCGAGTCCGGCCCGGCCTGATAGAGTGCGCCGAGCGCGCGCAACCGGGACTCCAGCCCAAATGGCATGGCGTCCTGCAATCCGGCGGCCCGCTCCTCGGTCTCGGTGAACGCCGCAACATGACGTCCGCGCACAAAGGGCGCACCGGTTTCGGACCGTGCGTCGATCAGACCGGCCGGTCCGTGAGACACGGCGGCAATCACCTTCGTTGCGCGATCGAATGCTTCGATGACGCCGGTCAGCGCCTCGTTTCCCGGAAAGTCGAACATCGCTCCGTGGCCCCCCGACAGAAACAGCGCGTCAAACCCGGCCAGACTCACCGCGTCGAATCGCAGTGTTGTTTCGCACTTCTCCTGCAACGACGGATCTCCCAGGTAGCGCTCGATCGACCGCTCGTTTGTCCCCCGTGGCAGCAGACTGCGCGGCTCGACGGGGATCGGCCCACCAGACATCGAAGTCAGTGTGACCTCGCAGCCGGCATCGGCAAAGGTGTAGTAGGGCGTTGTCAAATCCCCCAGCCAAAGGCCGGTGGGTTCGCCGTTGTTCATCATGGATGATGAGGTGGCGATCATAAAGATCTTTGGGTTCACCATGGTGATGCTCCGGGGCATGAAAATGCGTTCAGTTCAATGTGGTTTCGCCGGGTGGCGTAAAAAAGAGATGCGCGCAGTATTGTGACTTCGCTGATTGAAACCAAGACAAAACTGAGTTTCGGCCGACGCAGACGCAAAACGCACGCCTGAGGCGGTTGCACTACACCGTGCCGTGATCGTGCCCGGCACGGATCTCTGTCAGCAGCCAGTCCGTAAACGCGCGGCTGGCAGGGGTTGCATAGTTTTCGGCGGGAGGGATCAGAAAATAGCCTTCGGTCATCTTCGCGTGGCCTTCAAACGGCCTGACAAGTGTGCCCGAAGCCAGAAGTCCGGAGACCAGCATGTCATGACACATCACCATCCCCCCTCCGGCGAGCGTCGCGCCCAGACCGATCAGATACGTTGAGGCCAGGGTGACTTCGCCCGAGCGCTCGAAGGGCGTGTTCGTGGCGCGGGCCCATGTGTCCCACGTGCTCACCATTCCGGCACAATCGTAAAGCTGAGCCGTGGCAAGATCATACTGTCCCGCCTGATATGTCGGCGCACAGACGGGATAGGATCTGTCGTGGCTCAGGCGCACGGCCTGATCCGGCATGTCCCCGGGGCGACCAAAGCGAATTTCAACGGTACGCTCTCCGAACGGATTGCCTTCCTCCCAGGCCGATGTGGTCAGATTGAGCCGCAGCCAGGGATGAAGCCGTGCAAGACCGCGCAGTCGCGGGGCAAGCCAGTGCACTGAAAATGACAGGTTGGAATGCACCGCCAGACGATGTCTGGAGCCCCCACCGGTCAGTGCCTGCGTTCCGCGCGCCAGAAGATCGAATGCCTCGCGCACACTGGGCAGGTAATTTGCCCCGGCCTCTGTCAGGCGCAGCGCGCGCGGGTTTCTGACGAACAGAGGGTGCCCCAGATGCTCTTCAAGGCTCCGCACATGCTGGCTGATCGCGCTTTGCGTCAGGTTCAGGTCATGCGCCGCTTGCGTGAAGGACAAGTGGCGCGCCGAAGCCTCGAAGGCGCGCAGCCATGTAAGGGGGGGCAATTGCCTGCCGGTCATGCGTCCGAACCCTTAAATAACCCAATCATTAGTTTTCTTAATGCTTAACCTCAAAAAGCATTGTTTGTCATTTTTTCGTCACTGCGTCAGGTTTACGGAAAAGGAGAGACCACATGCGGCCAGCTCACAGCCAGACTGCTCAACCGAACATCACGCATTGGCAGGACCGTGTTGACCTTGCTGCGGCGTTCCGCTGGACCGCGCGTCTCAAAATGCACGAAGGTGTGGCCAATCATTTCAGCTTTGCCGTGAGTGAGGATGGCACCCGGTTCCTCATCAATCCAAATCAGCGCCATTTCAGTCTGATCCGGGCATCGGAACTGCTGGAACTGGACGCCAACGACCCTGAAACGCTGAATCGCCCGGATGCACCCGATCCGACGGCGTGGGGACTGCACGGATCCGTACATCGCCATTGCCCCCACCATCGGTGCCTGATGCACGTGCATTCCATCCATGCCACTGTTCTGGCCAGCCTGGCCGACAGCACGTTGCCGCCGATCGATCAGAATTGCGCGATCTTCTACAACCGCACGGTGATTGACGATGCCTATGGTGGTCTGGCTTTTGAAGAAGAAGGCGAGCGGTGCGCCGCAATGCTCAGCGACCCCTCGAAGAAGGTCATGATCATGGGCAATCACGGCATCCTGGTCGCGGGCGACACTGTCGCCCAGTGCTTCAATCGGATGTATTATTTCGAACGCGCTGCCGAAACGTATATCCGCGCGCTGCAGACCGGCCAGAAACTGCGGGTGCTCTCTGATGAGATCGCGGAGAAGACCGCACAGGAACTGGAGCAGTATCCCGAACAGGATGAACGGCATCTGGCAGAGCTGAAGACGATTCTCGACTCTGAAAAAAGCGACTACGCGACCTGATCGAATCCAGAGCGTACGGAGGCTCACATGCGCACAAATGCTGCGTCATCGGGTGTCAGGATTGACGCCCGGACGGTAAAGGACTTGTCGGCCCGGTCTGATTGGCCCGGATTGATCTATCTTGCCAAACTGGCGGTGTGTCTGGTGCTGACAAGCTGGGCGGTGTTGGCGAGCGTCGGCACATTCTGGATACTGCCTGCGATGTGTCTTCAGGGCATTGTGCTGTGCGTCCCGAGCTACGCGATCAGCCATGAAACCGCGCATGGCACCGCCTTTCGGTCGCGCTGGCTGAACGAGGCCGTGCTCTGGGTGAGTTCCTTTATCTACATGGAGGAGCCGCTGCATCGGCGCTACACGCATACTAATCACCATATGTATACGTGGCATGTCGGGCGCGACAGTCAGATGCCGTTTGACACTCCTATGGATCTGCGCGGCTGGCTGACCGAGATCACAGGGCTGGGTCTGGCGCGATTTCACTGGCAGGTCTTCGTGCAGCTTGCAACACGGCGATACAGCGACATGATGCGCGACACATGTCCCGATGCGATGCTGCCCAGGATGACCCGCAACGCACGCATCATGCTGGTGCTCTACGCGGCCATCCTGATTGCGCCGGTTTTCGGCGTATGGTGGCCGATCTGGCTGCTCGCGGTGCCCCGGGTGCTGGGCGCGCCGGTTATGCTGCTTTTCACATTGCTGCAACATGTCGAGCTGCAGGAGAACTCTCCGTCGATTCTGGAAAGCACGCGCAGTTTCGTGACAGGACCGATTGGCGCGTTCCTTTACATGAACATGAACAATCACGTCGAACACCACCTGTATCCGCAAGTCCCCTTTCATGCGTTGCCGCAGCTGGCCGACGAGGTGCGTGATCAGGTGCCAACGCCGGACGCCGGGTTTTTCCGCTCGAATCTTGAAGTCCTGGGCGTCGTGATGCGTCGTTCACTGGGCCGGTCGACCAAGGCGCCGTCGCTTCGACAGGCGCCACATATGATCACGGACGGTGTGCGACCCGATATGATTGCGCGCCGCACGATGTAAAGGACTGTGTCTACCACGGGCCACGCGATGTACCGGTCCGGTGCCGTACCACTCAGGCCCGGCCGGCATCGCTGGAAAGCGTCACCGCGCTGATCCCGAGCTTGGCCAGCGCCGCATCCCATTTGCCGTCGTCGTTTGCATCGAAGACAATTGCCTTGTCCGCGTCGACGGTCAGCCACGCATTCTGCCCGATCTCGGATTCGAGCTGCCCCGGACCCCAACCGGCATAGCCGAGCGCCACAAGATTGCGCACGGGACCCCGGCCCGCCGCAAGGTCCTCCAGAATGTCCAGCGTGGCTGTCATCGCGAAATCGCTGTTCACATCCAGCGTGGAAATGGCCGAATGATAGCCAAAGTCATGCAGCACAAAGCCCCGACCGTGTTCCACCGGACCCCCGAAGTGGACAGGCATGTCGCGCGCTTCACGTGTCGTGTCGATATCCAGTTGATCGAATAGGTCGCGCAGCCGCAGATTGTCGGCGCGGCGATTCACGATCAGGCCCATTGCGCCCTCGTCGGAATGCGCGCACATGAACACGACAGACTTCTCGAAACGGGGATCACCCATGCCGGGCATCGCCACGAGCAGTTTGCCATTTAACTCAATTTCGCCAACCGTCATGGTGCGCGCCTCGCTCGTTCACGACAGATGTAGAGCATGGAGGTCGGCGCGAAAGCCTGCAAGAGGCCAGACACATCCCGATCGCGTTTTCTCGCTTGAATGTGAGTTGGCATTTCACGCGGCGGTCGTCATGGTCGCGCAATGTTCAGGACACTTCACTTTTTGGCAGTTTGTCTGTTCGCTGCCACGGCCACGACATCGGGGGCCCAGTCGATCGAAGACGCTATCAAGGCGACGATCGTGCAGGGATGGCGCGCGGCTGACGGCGATCATATGGCGGCGCTCCGGCTTGAATTGGCGCCCGGTTGGAAGACCTATTGGCGCGCGCCAGGCGATGCGGGCATTCCGCCCAGTTTCAGCTGGCAGGGTTCTCATAACCTGGAAAAGGTCGAGGTCGAATGGCCCGCCCCCAACCCGATCAAGCAGGGGCGCTACATGACCATCGGGTACGAGGGCGGCGTCACATTGCCTTTGAGGGTTCGTCCGACGGCCAGCGGCCAGCCGATCAGGCTTGAGGGAGAGGTAGAGTTGGGCCTGTGCCGCGATGTGTGCGTGCCGGTGCGGCTTGAGCTTTCGCAGGTCTTGCCGACCGACCGCACGCGGCCCGATCCCCGCATCGTCGCGGCTTTGGCAGAACGCCCCTACACCGCGCGAGAGGCCGGGGTCGGGACGGTTGAATGTCGGTTGTCGCCGCATAGTGATGGCCTGAGACTACGCGCTGACATAGAGATAAAGTCGTTGGGCGGCGATGAACTGGCCGTGGTCGAGACGTCCAATCCCAGAGTTTGGGTGGCTCCGGCGGACACCCGGCGCGAAGGCGGCCGGCTGGTTGCAGAGACGACATTGCACCATGTGGATGGTGGCAGTTTTGCGCTGGATCGTTCGGATCTGAGGATCACGGTTCTCGGACGCAGCAAGGCCGTGGACATAAAGGGCTGTCAGGCGGGCTGAGGCCGCTTGCGTTCGAAACCGGCGCCAACGGCGTACCCGCAAATCGCCAGTATCACGGCACCCGCTGAAAAAAGACCGAGTGCCAGCGCGAACACGGCCGTCTCGTCCTGACCGGAAGAGATCCCGGCCAGTGGCGCAGGCAGGTCCCCGGTCAATGCTGTGTGACCCAGCGTGGCCAGAAACCAAAGGGCAATCAGCCCGGCGATGGCGCGCGTTGTCCGACGTATCCGCCCGTCGCTGGCCTTCAGTCCCCGACGCAAGGCCTGAAACTGTCGTTGCAGATCGTGCTGAATGGCCATGATCGCGGGCACGACCAGCAGAACAAGTGCCACTCCGAACCCCAGACCGTAAACCAGCGTGATGACGGTCGGCTTCATGAACTGCGCTTGCGTTGATTGCTCGAACAACAGCGGCGTCAGGCCAAGAACCGTGGTGAGCGTGGTCAAAATCACCGGACGCAAGCGGTCTGCCGCGCCTTCGACGATGGCGTGCGCGAGCCCGCGCCGGGTCGCGTGTTCGTCAATCGTTGTCACCAGAACAATCGAGTCGTTGATGATGATGCCGGACAGGCCAAGCAATCCGATCACGGAAAACATGCTGAACGGCACATCCCATACGGCGTGCCCCCATATTGCGCCGGTCAGACCGAACGGGATCACCGCCATGACGACCAATGGTCTGGACCAGCTTGCAAAAACGAGGGCCAGCACAAGATAGATTCCGATCAGTGTCACCGCAAAGCCCGTTTGCGCATCTCGCAGAAAGTCGCGTTCCTGTTCAGCGAGACCGGTCATTCGCCAGTCCACCTGTTTTTCAGAGGCAATGGCGGGCAGGATCTGTTCGCTGAGAACCGTGGCGATTTCTGTGGCTCTGGCGGCATCGCTTTCGTCAATGTCGCCTGTGACCGACACAAGTCGCACACCGTTTTCACGCCGGACTGTGGAGAATCCTGTTCTGCTTTCAACCCGAACCACATCCGCAAGTGGCACATAGGTGCCGCCCGGTGCCCGAATCTGAATGCGCTCCAGGAAATCTGCGGTCAGCTCCTCCTCCGGCAGCAGGACGCGAATTTCCGCGGTGCGCGGCCCGACGGGAAAGCGGGCGGCTTCGAGCCCGTTGATCCGTGCGCGCAAATCGCTTGCCAGCATATCTATCGTCAGGCCAAGCGCCTGACCCTGCGGCGTCAGATCCAGGATCAGCTCATCTTTGTCGTAGCTGAGATTGTCCTGCACCCCGGTGACTTCCGGCAGACGGATCAGATCCTCCTGCAACCTCAGCGATGCGGATTTCAGAACGTCAACAGGCGCCCCAAAGAACTCGACACGCAGCGCATCCTCACCGGGCCCGCTGCGCCAGCCACGGAAACTCAGCTCTTCGACCAGCGGATGTCGGACCACCTTGTCCCGAAGCGCGGCGGCAAATTCAAAACTCGTGAAGGGTCGCAGATCGGCATCCGTCAGTTCAATCGTGATCGCCCCACGCTGGTCAGGGTCGCGCGTACCGTCATCGCCAGGACCACCGCCTGTGTTGCCGCCGACCTGTGCCACGACCGATCTGAGCGGGTTGGCCCCGCGTTGTGCCTCGTACTCCCGGGCGAGCGCTTCTGTGGCGCGTTGCAGTTCACGCACCATCTCCATGCTGTCGCCGCGATCAGCGCCTGCGGCCATGACGAAATTGGCGGTCACGCTTCCGCTTTCAGGCGCGTTAAAAAAGCGCCACGGCACATCGCGGTCGATCAGAAGAGCCGTTTGCGACGCCAGAAGGGCCACAGCGGCCGCAAGCACCGGATATCTGGCCTTTATCACCGCATGCATGACTGGCCGGAAGGCATGCTCCCGCACCCAGACGAAGCCACGGTTCACCTGTTTGCTGGGCCAGTCATACCAATGCTCGCGGGCCGATTGGGCCAGCGCCTTCGACATGTGATGTGGCAGAATCAGAAAGCACTCCAGCAGCGAGGCCAGCAAAAGCGCGATGACGGTGAGCGGAATGTCAAAGATGAGCTCCCCGAACCGTCCGCCAATCACTGTCAGGCCAAAAAACGCGATCACAGTCGTCAGCGTGGCACAAAAGACAGGCAGCGCCATGCGCCGCGCCGCGCGTTCTGCGGCGACCACCGGCGGTTCTCCCAGTTTGCGCTGACGGGCATCCGCGTGCTCTCCCACGACAATCGCGTCGTCGACCACAATTCCGATGGTGATGATCATGGCGAACAGCGAAATCATGTTCAGCGTCAGGCCAGCCACGTACATAACCGCGATCGCCGCCATCATCGCCACCGGAATGCCTGCCGCGACCCAGAATGCCGTGCGCGCGTTGAGAAAGAGAAACAGCAACGCCAGCACCAGACCCAGGCCCGCCAGCCCGTTATCCAGAAGCACCGAAAGACGGCTGGAAATCGCCTCGGACCGCGTGCGCATCAGCGCAATCTCCACGCCCTCGGGCAGGGTGGCCCGAATGTCATCAATGACGTCTTCGACCTTTGCCTGAATTTCCAGAGCGTCGCCGTCGGCGGACCGATCCACGCGCATCACCACGGCTCGCGCGTCGCCGACAAAGTAGGCCCGATCGCTTTGCGCGGTATCATCAAGGATCAAAGCGATATCGCCCAGCCGCAACTGCCCGCCATCCGGTGTCGACCGAAGCACCAGATCGCTGAGTTGCCGGATGGTTCGCTTTTCGGTGCCGACACGCACGCGCGCCGCACCCCCGGTGACGTCGCCGGCGGGGTCTGCGTCTGCCTCTTCCGCGATAAGGGCCGCGATTTCTCCGAGTGTGATATCGTGTTCGATCAGGCTGGTGCCCGAAACCTCGACGGCAAGGCGCGGGTCTGACAGACCGCGCAACGTCGTTCGTGTGACACCCACATCATAGAGCCGGTTCACCACCTCGTCCGCGTAGCGTCCGAGCTGCTCCACAGGGAAAGGCCCTGTCACAACAACATCTGTCACCCGGTCGCGCCAGGCCGCTCGTGCTATCCTTGGTACGTCAGCATCCGCCGGCAGCTCGGTGACAGCGTCCACGGCCGCCTGAACCTCGTCCGTCGCGCGCCCCATGTCCCACCCCGGCTCGAAGTCCAGCGTTATGGTCGAAGATTGCTCGCGACTGACGGCGACGGTTTCAGTCACCCCTTCGACCTCGCGCAGGGCCGGTGAAAGGATCTGGACGATCGCCCCATCCATATCCTCGGCGCTGGCGCCTTCCCATGTGACGGAAACAGAGACGTTATCGACCACCACATCGGGAAAGAACTGGGCCTGCATGCGCGGCATCGCGGCAATCCCCAGCACAACGACAAGCACCATCAGAAGATTGGCGGCGGTGCGATGACGCGTGAACCATCCGATGACGCCGCCAACAGGGGTCCAGTTGCGTGCCGGGTCTGTCACCCGCTAGCCCCCGATCCGTTGTTCGAGACGCTCGATTGTCCGGCGCGAGACCTGCGGTGCCTGCAACTCTTCGATCAGACGGGCCTTGACCTCGTCCGCCATGTCGCCGCTTGCTTCGACATGCGCAATCAGACGCGTGCGGCGATCTTCCGCCAGAGTTACAAAGCGTGCATCGGACAGACCGGGCCCGATGCTCATCGGCTGGACACGAACCCTGACGCCCGCGCCCAGCACAGGGGTGCGCTGCGCCACAACCTCAACCCCCTGCAGATTGTCGCCGCGAACGAGAACGGTGTCACGCTGACGACGGACCAGGGTCACAGGCTGCGTCTGCACGCGGCTGTCCTGGGCGACGATCAGAATGTCGCCGTCCGGTCCAAGCGCCGTGGCGGGCAGCCGCACAACATTTTCAAGCTGCGGCTCCTCGATCCGAACCGTTACAAAGTCGCCGGGCTTCAGACCCTGTGTCTTGTCCAGGCGGGCATAGAGCAACCGCCCGGTTTCAGAGACGCCCACGGAGGCGCTGTCGCGGGTGATCGAGCCGGGCGCCTCGATCGCAAGGCCAAACGCGTCAAGCCTGACGGTCACCGGTGCCCGCACAAGATGCCCGGTGTCATCCAGCAACCGGGCGTACTGTGCGGTCGAGACCCGGAATGCCACGTCGAGCGCCGCGTCATCGACCAGTGTGGCAATCCGTTCGTTGGCGGCAACGAACCGGCCCTGAACCACCGCGACATCCTGCAGAACACCATCGAAGTTCGCCACAATTGTCGTGTCTTCCAGACGTTTTCCTGCTTCGGCGAATGCTGTGCGTGCACGCGCCAGCCGCGTTTGCGCCTGATCCACGCGGGCCTCTGCCGCAGCTTCGCCCTGACGCAAGGTCAGCACGGTCTGATCCGCCTGGAAGGCTTCCAACTCTGCCAGTTCAACAGCCGCTGACGTCCCGACGCCGCGTGTTTCAAGGTCTCGTTGCCGGGCAAGCGCGCGGTCACGAAGACCCGACTGCTGCCGGGCTGCCGCCAGTTCGTCGCGCGCCAGTGTCAGACCACGTTCCGCTTCGCGCACCTCGGCACGCGCGTCCGTCAGATCGGCCTCGCTGCGATCAAGAGCGAACTGTGCCTCGGCCGGATCCACCCTGGCCAGGAACTGCCCCGCCCGCACCCGCGCGCCGTTTTCCAGCACATCCGAAACTTCAACCAGAACACCGCCCGATCGAGTCCGGATTTCGAGCACGCGCGCGCTTTCGATTTCTCCGAAAACTTCAAGTACGGGCGTTTCCGGGCCGGGCCGGGCTGTCACCGTGTTCACGACGAAGACGCGCTCGCGCCTTGGGGGTGGAGTGGGAGACTCTGCCGCACGGATCGCGAGTGCCTGATAAATGCTGTACCCGGCATAGAACAAGAGCCCCGCAGTAAGCGAGAGCATCAGCAGGCCGGTCAAACTCTGTCGCAGAAAGCGCATCTGTCATCGTCCTTGGCGTGTCCACAGTCACGGACTGGCTGTCATATAAGATAGATACGATCGCCGGGTTTGCCCGGATGAAACGCGACAGCTTTCTATTTCCGTCGCAGATGTTCGTCGAGGCGGGGCATGATTTCGACGAAATTGCAGGGCCGGTGACGATAATCGAACTGCTTCTCCAGAATGTCGTCCCAGGCATCCTTGCACGCCCCCGGGCTGCCGGGCAGGGCAAAGAGATAGGTGCCGCCGGCGACCCCGCCCGTGGCGCGCGACTGCACCGCACTGGTGCCAATCTTGGTCATGGAAACCATTGCAAAGACCGTGCCAAAGGCGTCGATTTCCTTTTCGTACACATCGCGATGTGCCTCGACGGTCACGTCGCGGCCCGTCAGCCCCGTGCCACCTGTGGTGATGACCACATCAATCTCGGGGTCACTGATCCAAAGGCGTAGCTGCGCGCTGATATCGGCACGTTCGTCGTGCAGGATCGTGCGCTCGACAAGCACATGCCCCGCCGTCTCAATGCGCCCGGCCAGGACGTCGCCGGATCGGTCGTCGCTTGCGTTGCGGGTGTCGCTGACCGTCATTAGCGCGATTCGGACGGGTACGAATTCGAGCGTGTCATCAATGCGGGACATATGAATCGGACCTTTTCAGCTACACGAGATGTCAAACCAGTTCGGGCGCGGCCCGAGATTGGCCACTTCCGAAACGCCGAGCATGCCGCGCGCACCCCAGCTGTCGTGGATATGGCCGCACACGGCAAGGCGTGGTGCGATCCGCAAGATCGCGTCACGGATCGCGTCAGACCCGACAGATGCGCCCGTGCCCGTAACGTCGCCCAGACCCCTGGGTGGTGAATGCAACACAAGGATATCGGCCTGATCGCACGGCGCCAGCAGCACCTCTGCTTCTTTTTCCGTCAAGTCGCAGGACCAGTCGCCAAAGGGCGTTGGCGGCACACCGTATCCCAGCCCGAAAAGAGACAGACCGTCGATCTCGACACCACTGCCATGCAGAACATGCGTGCCGGCGCCGGCGGCCTTGCGCAACTCGGGCGCGCTTTCGGCGTTGCCGGGGACAACGACGAACGGCGCCGATATCCCTGCCAGCATCTCCATCGCATCCTCAAGACCGGTACGGTGGTTGCAGAAGTCGCCCGCACCGATCACCAGGTCTGCATCCGCGCTGACCGCAACCAGTTCTGTCGCAGGCGCGCGTGCCAGATGCAGATCGGAGAAGGCCAGAACCTTCATGAATCGAGCCGTGCCCGTATATCGAGCAGATCCGCCCAGGCCGTACGCTTTGCCGAGGGCGTGCGCAGCAGATAAGCGGGATGAAACATGGGCAGCGCGGGTGTGCCGTAGGCGTCGGTCCACTGGCCGCGCAACCGGGTGATCCCGCGCCGGCCCAGCCCGGCGTCGCAGCTGATGTTACCCATGAGAATCAACATCTCCGGCTGCACCAGCGCCACGTGACGCGCCACGAATGGCCGCATCATCGCGATTTCTTCATTGCTCGGGTCGCGGTTTTGCGGCGGGCGCCACGGCAGAACGTTTGTGATGTAGACCGCGCGCTCGGGCGTGTCTGCCTGGCGGTCCAGACCGATCGCGCCCAGCATACGATCGAGCAGTTGCCCGGCACGTCCGACAAAGGGACGGCCTTCACGGTCTTCGTCGCGGCCCGGCGCCTCGCCTATGATCATCACGCGGGCCATTGCCGCGCCGTCGGAAAAAACAAGGTTGCGCGCCCCGCGTCGAAGCTCGCAATGCGGGTAGGTCTCCAGCGCATGCCGCAGATCGTCAAGCGATCCGGCGTTGTCCGCCGCCGCGCGTGCCTCGGCAACGGCATCCGGTTTTTCGGTCGACGAGCCCGGCGATGGGACGGCGTCCTTCCGTGTCGGTCCGGGGCGCCTCGACGGGCTCTGATCGGGCAGGCTGTACCGGTCAACCGGCGTGTCACCGATCGCTTCGTCTGCGCCAAGTTCGATCTGCCATTCCAGCATTGCGCGCGCCTGATCACGGGTAAGCGTCATGTTTCATGATGTAGCTCCTGCGCCTGTCCGGGAAAAGCCGTATGTTTGCCACCGGTCCGGGGCCTGGTTTGGCGATTGCCCCCGGCGGATGGATTTTCTATAGAGCATATAGTCACGACACGAGGGCGGCGGATGGGTTTCGATCACCAGCACCTGCTTGGCATAGAACCGCTGTCCTGTGATGATATCACCGCCATTCTTGATCTCGCCGAGCAATACGTTGCGCTGAACCGCAGAGCCGTGAAGCGAAGCGATGCGCTGGCGGGCCTCACCCAGATCAACATGTTCTTTGAGAACTCCACCCGCACGCAATCCAGTTTCGAACTGGCCGGCAAAAGACTGGGCGCGGATGTGATGAACATGGCGATGCAGGCCTCGTCTATCCGAAAGGGGGAGACGCTGATCGATACGGCACTGACGCTCAATGCCATGCATCCAGACCTTCTGGTCGTGCGCCATCCGCATTCCGGCGCGGTCGATCTGCTGGCACAAAAGGTCAACTGCGCGGTGATCAATGCAGGCGATGGCAAGCATGAACACCCCACGCAGGCGCTGCTTGACGCGCTAACCATAAGGCGCGCCAAAAAGCGTCTGAGCGGACTTACCGTGGCGATTTGCGGTGATATCGCCCATAGCCGCGTTGCACGGTCAAACATTGCGCTGCTTTCGCGCATGAACAACGCAGTGCGCCTGATCGGTCCCCCCACGCTGATGCCTGCGGGCGCGTCGCAGATGGGGGCAACTGTAACGGATTCGATGTCCGAAGGGCTGGCCGACGCCGATGTTGTGATGATGCTCCGGTTGCAACGCGAACGCATGGACGGCGGGTTCATTCCGTCAGAGCGCGAATATTATCACCGCTACGGGCTGGATTCCCGGAAACTGTCCGCGGCGCGATCCGACGCGATTGTAATGCATCCCGGTCCGATGAACCGGGGCGTCGAGATCGACGGAGAACTGGCGGACGACATCAACAGATCAGTCATTCAGGAGCAGGTCGAGATGGGCGTGGCCGTGCGCATGGCGGCGATGGATCTTCTGGTGCGCGCGCGAACTGCGCAGCGGTCAGCGGAGGTCAGCGCATGAGCGAACGTTTTGACATCAGATCGGGTGAACGCGGCGTCATACGGTTGTTTCGGATCGACCTTCCGGCAGAAGAAACAAAGCGCTTCTTGCAAAGGGATCCGCTGACCGGTCGCTGGCCCGTCCAGCAGGCGCTTGGGGTGGAGGATCTCGATGAGACCTTTGTCGACATCATGTCCGTGGATGATCTGGGCGAAATGGGGCTTGCAGGTTACATGACCGACGGCCTGGGTATTTCCGACGCCGACATTGCAGAGCACCGGGCGCAGCTTGATGCGGTTGCAGGCGCGGTGCTGGTGCTGCTGTCGCGGGCGTTCAAGGGGCTTGCCGTCTCTCTTCAGCCGCGTGCACCCCTGCGCTGGATCGGTACGTTCAGGGAAGAGCACAGCCCTGTCCAGTTTGATCCGCTGCCCACCGGCGGGACGGAACCGGCCCCGATGCGCGCGCGGGGGAGATCCAACGCAGCCATGTCGGGCCGTGTCGCGATGACCGCGCTTCTGGTCATTTTCGCAATCACCGCGCTGATCATCTGGATCGCGGCATGAGCGAGATTTTCACAAACGCCCGTCTGATTGACCCCGAGACCGGACAGGACTCGCCTGGCTGGCTTCTGGCGGAATATGGAAAGATCCGAGCCACAGGGCAAGGCGATCCGCCAACGGCTGATGCAGAGCGCGACTGCAAGGGCCTGTGTCTCGCGCCGGGCATCGTCGATGTGGGCGTCAAGGTTTGCGAACCGGGAGAACGGCACAAGGAAAGCTACCGCTCCGCCGGGGCGGCGGCAGCCGCCGGTGGCGTGACGACGATGATAACGCGACCCGATACCGAGCCTGCGATTGACAGCCCTGAGACGCTGGAATTCGTCGCCCGTCGCGCGAACGAGGTGGCGCCGGTACACGTCCTTCCAATGGCCGCCCTGACCAAGGGCCGCGCCGGACGGGAAATGACGGAAATCGGATTTCTGATGGATGCAGGTGCCGTGGCCTTCACCGATTGCGACCGGGTGGTGCGCGACACCAAGGTGCTTGCACGGGCTCTGCGCTACGCATCCGGTCTGGGTGCTCTTGTCCTGGGACATGTGCAGGAACCGGATCTGAGCGCGGGTGCGGCGGCGACCTCGGGGGCGTTTGCCTCGAAGCTGGGCCTGCCCGCCGTGCCGGCTCTGGCGGAAAGAATGGGGCTGGAGCGAGACATCTCGCTGCTTGAACTGACGGGCGTCCGCTATCACGCCGATCAGGTCACCACAGCCGCTGCGCTGCCGGTTTTGGCGCGCGCCCGCGATGCTGGGGTTGATATCACCGCCGGGACTTCAATTCATCATCTGACCCTGACAGAGCATGATATCGCGGACTACCGGACGTTCTTCAAGATAAAGCCTCCTTTGCGCGCAGAAGAGGATCGCGCCGCCGTGCTGACCGCCTTGCGCGACGGGTTGATCGACACGCTGAGTTCGATGCACACGCCGCAGGACGAGGAATCCAAACGCCTGCCGTTTGAAGAAGCTGCGAGTGGCGCGGTCGGGTTGGAAACTCTGCTGCCCGCCGCGTTGCTGCTGGTAAAGGAGGGCGCTCTGGACCTTCCGGGGCTCTTCCGGGCCTTGTCGCTGAACCCGGCACGGCGCATGGGGCTGGAGTGCGGACGCCTGTCCAAAGGGGCGCCCGCTGACCTTGTTCTTTTTGACCCGACTGCCGTGCAGGTGGTCGATCGATGGATGTTGCGGTCGAAATCCAAGAACACGCCTTTTGACGGAACCACACTGCCGGGCATTGTCCGCGCAACCTTTGTCGCGGGGCGGTCTGTTTATGGGGCGGATCATGCCTGATGTGACGACGCCCTATGTTCTTCTCGGGGTCTGGGCGCTGGCCGCCTATCTGATCGGTGCGATTCCGTTTGGTGTTCTGGTGGCCCGAATGCTGGGCCTTGGCGATCTGCGGCAGATCGGATCGGGCAACATTGGCGCCACGAACGTGCTGCGCACCGGAAACAAGGCGGCCGCCGCGCTGACGCTGGTGATGGATGCGGTCAAGGGTGCGGTGCCCGTTCTTCTGGCCAGGGTGATCTCGGGCGAGGATGCCGCTCAGGTGGCCGCGCTCGCGGCGTTTCTGGGGCACTGTTACCCGATCTGGCTGGGCTTCAGGGGGGGCAAGGGCGTCGCCACGTTTCTTGGTGTTCTGCTGGCACTGGCCTGGCCTGTGGGTGCGGCGTGTTGCCTGACATGGCTGGTTGTCGCCGCGATAGGCCGTATGTCGTCATTGGCGTCAATCACAAGTGCCTCGCTTTCAACGATCTGGATGGGACTCTTCGGCCGCTTTGACATGCTGGCGCTCGGACTCGTTCTGACAGTCCTTGTTTATATGCGCCATGCCGCCAACATCCGCCGTTTGAAAGCTGGTACGGAACCCAAAATCGGCCAGAAGTAACGCGTGCCGCCGTCCGGTGGGCGGCATCTGGGTTCACCCCTGTCGGAGATGCGGCGCGTTTCGGCACGCGTGTCGGGTGCGCGCAACCGGTAGAGGATCATCTGCCGGCGATAGGAAACTGCGTTTCAGTATTGTCAGGCAGGCGTGACGCGGCAGCGCAATCGCTGCCGCTTTGATCTGTCTGACTGCGCAAGTGCGCCGGACGTTGCTATTCGAGTTCTGCAGGGGATTTGTCTGCGATATCGGTCCAGTTTTCATCCGCCTGAGTGATAAAGCCGGGGATGTCTTCCTGCCAGCGCTGCTGAACATCTTCGGAAATGTTCAGAAACAGCTCGCCGTCCACGATCTTCCAGTAGTTTGGGTCACCGTCGAACTTGAACCCCATTGCCGTTCCGAACGCGCAATAGCCGCCGTATTGCGGCAGGTAGGCATCCGGGTCTGCCTCGAACGCGGCTTTGTGCTCTTCACTGGCGAAACGGTATGTCGCCTCGTTGTGCGTCGCTGTGATTTTCCAACTGCCTTTGGTTGGTCTGCCTTTCGTGAAATACGCAACCGGGTCATAGCCCTGAAGGGCAAGACCTGTGGAAGAGGCGTTGAGTTCGACACCCGCTGCGATGGCGGACGTTGCGAGAACGGCGCTTGTGACAAGTCCGAATACAAGGGTCTTTATGTGGGTCATTTCTGGTTTCCGAATGGGGGGCGACGATCTGACGTCCGTTGCCATGTGGATAAGTCAGTTCACGGCGTTGCCTTGTGAACAGGTGAAAAATGGGATTAGGAACCAAATAGTACAAAACAAATGATTGTGAACACTCGTGAATTTAAGCATAGTTCTTCGCAACACACGTAGTACGGCTATGGCACGACCAAGAGAATTCGATATGGACACCGCTCTTTCGGGAGCAATGGATGTCTTCTGGAGGCAGGGGTATCAGGGAACCAACCTGCCAGAGCTTCTTGGAGCTATGGGCCTCACGCGTGGTAGTTTCTACAAGGCGTTTGACGACAAGGAATCAGCGTATCTTGCGGCGCTCGATCAGTACGATCGCATCATTGTGGATAAAACAGTGGACAATCTGGCCCGGTGTCGGGATCCGGATGCTGCCACGTGTCTTTCCCTGTTGTTTGAAGGGTCAGGCGATCCGACGCGCGGCTGCTTTATCTGCAACGCGATGGTTGAGCTTGCGCCGTTCAACCCGCAGGTGGCCGACAAGGCCAATCAGATGGCGGCGCGGTTGCAACAGGCAATCCTGCAGGTGCTCACCCGCCACAAGCCGGATCTCGAATCCGGTCATGCCGCAGATCTGGCGGATGTGATTCTGCATCTCTACTTCGGTCACCAGGCCATCGGAAAGGCGCGCAACCGGAAAGAGGACTGGCTGGCGCGGTTGCGCGAACTTCTGAATTGACACGGCGCCGGGTGCTTGACGGATCACATGCTCAGTAACTGTATTCGGCGTAAATCCGGGTCAGATCACCGTCCCAGTCTCCGTAGTAATGAGACAGCAATTCGTCGGCTGCGACCTGACCGGAGTCGAGGCTTTCCTTCAACGCGTTAAGAAAATGCGTCTCATCCGGGACCAGACCGCCGGCGCCGGGGCAGGCGCGGGCCTTGAGCCCCGATTCTGCAAGCGAAACAACCTCTCGCGCAAGCTGATGCATCTCAATGTTGCCGACGCGGGCCTGCAACGCATGTTCGCTGGCGGCGATGCGCAGGGCTTCACGCGTCTCCGCACTCCACCCCTTTACAAGATCCCACGCCGCATCGAGCGCGCCCTGATCATACATAAGACCCACCCAGAAGGCAGGCAGGGCGCACAGGCGCCGCCAGGGCCCGCCATCCGCGCCACGCATCTCCATGAACTTCTTGATGCGCGCTTCTGGGAAGATCGTTGTCAGATGATCCGCCCAGTCTGAGAGCGTCGGCGTCTCGCCTGGCAAGGCGGGCAACTGGCCCTTGAGGAAATCCCGGAACGACTGACCAAGCGCATCCAGGTACCGCCCGTCGCGGTAAACAAAGTACATCGGCACGTCCAGGGCGTAGTCGACCCAGGCTTCGAAACCGAATCCGTCCTCGAACACAAAGGGCAACATGCCCGTTCGGTCATCGTCAAGCGACCGCCAGACCCGGCTGCGCCACGATTTGTGGCCGTTCGGGCGGCCCTCGAAAAAGGGGGAATTTGCAAAGAGCGCCGTTGCCACCGGCTGCAGCGCCAGCGCGACGCGCAGCTTTTGCACCATGTCCGCCTCGGAGGCAAAATCGAGATTCACCTGCACGGTACAGGTGCGGTACATCATCGATTTGCCCATGGTGCCGACACGGTCCATGTAATCCGTCATCAGGTTGTAGCGCCCCTTGGGCATCACGGGCATGTCCTCGTGCCGCCAGATCGGCGCAGCGCCCAGCCCGATGAAGCCGACCCCGACCTTGTCCGCGATATCCTTGACGTCGCGCAGATGATCATTCACCTCGTCGCAGGTTTCGTGGATCGTGGTCAGGGGCGCGCCCGAAAGTTCCAGTTGCCCACCCGGTTCAAGCGAGACATTGGCGCCATCCTTGGTCAGGCCGATAAGCTTGCCGCTTTCCTCCACCGGGGTCCAGCCGTGCTTGTCGCGCAAGCCTTCCAGAACCGACAGCACACTGCGCGGGCCGTCATACAGAATCGGCTCGAGCGTGTCGCGGCAGTAGCCGAACTTCTCGTGCTCGGTCCCGATGCGCCAGTCATCGCGCGGTTTGCAACCGGAGTCGAGATACTCCGCAAGTTGCGCCTGATGCTCGATCGGGCCGCCACCGGACTGGGGAATGGACATCGGGGATCTCCTGCCGTGCTACGCGCAATTCCGGCACAGTTGGCTTGGATGTGCAGGGGTGTCAATGCAGCGGATGCAGTCATGGCCGTCTCGGATCAGAGCATCGGGCTGGCGCAAGGCCGGGGCGCACAGCCACTAAGGCATCAGGGGAAGCGCGGGGTCTTGTCGTCCGCGCTGCCAGATGATCAGCGCGTGCTGACCGGTCTGTCGCATGGCAGCGACGGCGCGGGCGGACTGAAAACCCGGCAGAATGGAGAATGCATCCAGCAACTGCTCTGCACCGTTTGCGCTGACCGGAATGCCAAGTACCTCTTCGCCGGGTCTGTGAAGCAGCCAATGGGCAGGTCGGCCGCCGGGATTGATCTCGATTCGCGTCAGGGAGTCGAGATCGGCCACGCCGCCGGTCAATGGCCCAAAGTAAATCACCCGGCCTTCGTCGATCTGGACAATACCGGGGCCAACGGACCCTGTGCGCAGCCTTGCCCGCTGCACACCGAGGGCCGTAAACGAAAATCCGACGGGAATGAGCACAAGACCGAGATAGAACAACAAGCCGCCGGTCACGAACGTCCACCACAGACCCAGCCCCGAAACACAAACACCTGCGATCGCCTCTCGCCAGCGATTCAGCCCGGCACGGATTTCGGGACGTACAAATGTCACCGCCAGTCTCCCATGGCGTCCTGCCAGAGCGTCATTGCCGCAACCGCGGCTGTGTCGGCACGCAATATGCGTGGTCCGAGGCTTGTGACCCGTGTGCTGCCAAGTGTGGTCAGTCTGTCGCGTTCGGCCTTTGAAAAGCCTCCTTCCGGTCCGATCAGAATGGCCCAGGGCGCAACAGATCTGTCGCGGGTCAGAGGTGTCGTCTTGCCGGCCTGCGCCTCGTCACAAAACATCAAGCTGCGATCCTCGGGCCAGCTTGACAGCAGGACGTCAAGCTTTTGCAGTGCGGCGACTTCCGGGACATATGTTCCGCCGCATTGTTCCGCTGCTTCAATGGCATGTGCCTGCAGACGGTCCTGCCGCAGGCGTTCGGAGTTGGTGAACTCGGTTTGTACCGGAAGGATACGCGCCGCGCCAAGTTCCGTGGCCTTTTCGACAATGAAATCCGTGCGCGTCTTCTTGATCGGTGCAAACAGGAGCCAAAGATCAGGCGGGTCGTGCTGGGGCCGCGTTTGTTCTTCGATCTCCAGCAGGCCCGACCGCTTGCCCGCAGTGGTGATCCGCGCGCGCCATTCGCCATCACGGCCGTTGAAGACCAGAATCGCGCCACCCGTGGTCTGTCGCATCACACCAAAAAGATAGTGTGCCTGATCGCGATCAAGCGGGACGCATTGCGCCCGGCACAGCGAGTGATCTACAAAAAGCCGGATCCTGGGCGCAGTCATGAGGGCACCATATGACCGGAAAGACTCCTACGCCAGAGCCTGCTCGGCAAAGCGATGTGTCTCAAGACACGCATATCGCGGATGCGGTCGCGGGCAACTGGGTCGATCGCTACGCCCCTGCCGGGACCCGGCCATTCCTGCGACTGTCACGGGCGGACCGGCCAATCGGTACATGGCTTTTGCTTTTGCCGTGCTGGTGGGGACTGGCCTTGGCGATGCTGTATGACGGAGAGGCGCGCTGGCACGACCTGTGGATTTTCTGCGGG
Source organism: Pseudomonadota bacterium (assembly GCA_039028815.1). Classification (GTDB taxonomy): domain Bacteria; phylum Pseudomonadota; class Alphaproteobacteria; order Rhodobacterales; family Rhodobacteraceae; genus Roseovarius. The sequence continues at coordinate 38,911 of JBCCHI010000004.1, read as the reverse complement.
TGTGCGATCGGTGCGTTTCTGATGCGCGGGGCGGGATGCACCTGGAACGATATCACCGACCGCGATATTGACGGTCGGGTCAGCCGTACCGCCGCGCGCCCGATCCCGTCGGGCCAGGTCAGCACGCGCGCCGCGCTGATCTGGGCGATCGTGCAGTCTCTGCTGGCGTTCTGTATTCTTCTGACCTTTCATCCGATGGCAATTGTGCTGGGTGTTGTGTCACTGGTTCCTGTGGCGATCTACCCGTTCGCCAAGCGCTTTACCTGGTGGCCTCAGGTTTTTCTGGGCATCGCATTCAATTGGGGCGCCCTGCTGGCATGGACCGCGCATACCGGTGAATTGCAGGCGCCTGCCTGCGTGCTGTATCTTGCCGGGATCGCATGGACGTTGTTCTACGACACGATCTACGCGCATCAGGATGCCGAGGATGACGCCCTGATCGGTGTCAAGTCGACAGCACGTCTGTTTGGCCGCGCGACCCCGACATGGCTGCGCCGCTTTCTGATCGCGGCGGTCTCGCTGATGGCGCTGGCAGTGATCCTGGCGGCGGTCAACGGGGCTCCGGGCGCAGTTCTTGTTGCGCTGGTGGGGCCCTGGGCGTTCGGGTTGCATCTGTTCTGGCAATTGCGTTCGTTCAATCCGGAGGATGATACGGCTCTCGTGCGCCTCTTCCGGTCGAATCGCGATGCCGGCCTTTTGCCATTGCCGTTTTTCGCCATTGCCATACTGCTTTGATTGCACTCGTCGGCGCGCTTGCCTAAACAGGTTCGGGACCAACAATTTTGGACGTTCGCGCGATGCGCCTTTCAGTGGTTTTCGCGATTGCGGGGGTTTTTGGCGCGGCTTTTCTGAGTTGCGTGCTTGCGGCGCAGTTTTCAGTGCGCGTCATAGAAGAAGCTTCGCGCCACGCGGTGCGGGATACTCTTGACGCTCAGGGCATGGTCTGGACCCAGATCGACGCTGACGGGCTGCAGGTCTATCTTGCCGGAACGGCGCCCTCGGAGGCAGCCCGGTTTCGTGCGCTTTCGGTTGCGGGCTCTGTCGTCGAATCGGCGCGGATCATTGATCAGATGCTGGTCGAGGAATCCGTGCCAATCAGCCCGCCCCGGTTCTCGATCGAGATGTTGCGCAACGAAGCCGGCCTGTCCTTGATCGGGCTCGTTCCGGCGGACACGGATCGCGAGGCGCTTCTGAAGCGTATTCGAGCGGAAGTCAGAAATGTGGACGTAACGGACTTTCTCGAAACCGCAGACTATCCGACGCCCGCGACCTGGGACGACGCGCTCGAATTCGCTGTGGCGGCTTTGGGTGACATGCCGCGCACCAAGATATCGGTAGAGGCTGATCGCGTCAGTGTCGTCACGATGGCGGACAGCGTCCAGTCCAAGATCGACCTCGAAACGCGGCTGGCGCGTCGGTTGCCAGAGGACGTGCGGCTGACACTGGATGTCTCGGCCCCCCGACCTGTCGCGACGCCGTTTACCCTGCGATACACGCTGGAAAACGGACTTGGCCGGTTCGATGCCTGCCATGCCGATACCGAAGAGACCCGCGCGACCATCCTCGCCGCGGCAGGGCAGGCCGGTCTTTCGGGCAAGCCGGAATGCAGGCTTGCGCTGGGCGTGCCGTCACCGACATGGGGCCAGGCCACTGGTTTGGCGATCCAGGCGCTTGCGGATCTGGGAGGCGGCACCTTGACGTTCACCGATGCTGATATTGCTCTTGTCGCCCTGGAAACGACACCGCAGGAGCGGTTCGATACCGTGATTGGCCGGCTTGAAACGACGTTACCGGAGGTCTACGCGCTGAAGGCGGTTCTACCGGAACCGGTATCCGAGGATGCCCCCGTGGCGCCGGAGGTTGTTGCAACCCTCTCGCCCGAAGGGCTGGTGCAAATCCGCGGACGCGTTGACAGTGCGGTGAGCCGGCGCACCATCGACAGTTTCGCTCAGGCAAAATTCGCGTCTGATACGGTCAGCACGGCCGCGCGCGTGGCCGACGATTTGCCATCAGACTGGACGCTGCGTGTTCTGACGGGGATCGAGGCCCTCGCCTATCTGTCGAATGGTGCGGTCACCGTCGCGCCCGATACGGTGTCTGTGCGCGGCCAGACCGGTCGCGAAACCGCCAGTGCGGATATCTCGGCCCTGTTTGCCCGCAAGCTGGGCGAGGCCGCCCGGTTCGAGATTGACGTGTCGTACCGCGAAACACTCGATCCCGTGGCCAGCCTGCCGACACCGGAAGAGTGCGAGGCCAAGGTCGCGGAGGTGCAGGTGGATCGCAAGATCACGTTTGAGCCCGGTTCGTCCGAAATCGACACCAACGGGCGCGCCGTGATGGATGACATCGCCGAGATACTTCAGAAATGTGGTGAAATCCGAATGGAGATTGGTGGTCACACGGACAGCCAGGGTCGCGAAGTGATGAATCAGCAGCTCAGTCAGTCGCGGGCGCAGACTGTGCTGAACGAATTGCGCGCGCGCCGCGTTCTGACGGCCTCGATCACCGTCAGGGGCTATGGCGAGAGCGCTCCGATTGCCGATAACGACACCGAAAAAGGCCGCGAGGCCAACCGCCGGATCGAATTCAAGGTGATCCGCCCTGAACCCATTGTCGAAGAGCAGACCACTCTGGAAGCTTTGGAGACCGAAACGGACGCCGACGCCACCCCTGGTCTTGAGGACGCCGAAGACCCCGCCGAAACAGAGGGCAGCGCATCAGATGAATAGAACGGAATTTATCCTGGCCACAGCCATCGTGCTTTTCGTGGCGTTCTGTATGGGCTGGTTTGCGCACTGGCTGGTCAACCGGTTCATTCGGGTCGCCGGATCCGATGTCGGAGAGTTGGAGCGCCTGGCGCAGGAACTGCATGATGCAGAGGAAACACGCGATCAGGCGATCACGTATCTGCAGCAACGAGAGGCGGAGCTGACCAACCAGCTCAATCAGACCGAAGCAGAACTGAACGCGACCATGGAAGGTCTGCGCGAAGCGCGGCAAGAGGCGGAAAGCCTGCGCTCCGACCTGTCCGCCGCGAGGGACTGACACGTTTCGCGATCGTTCCGCCGTGCAGGGTGTCGCGCGACAAACACTGTGCGGTCAGCCGACCACATCCAATCGCTTTCCGTCGGCTCTTGCAAAGGCAACAATGCCCGACGCCAGACAATCGAGACAGTCCATGACAGGTGGTGCCGCGTGACCTGCCGGTGGGTCCGTCGCAGCAGGCCACCCGGATCCGTGCGACAGGCTGCAGTCGGCTTTCGCGTGCTCCGACTCGGCCCACAGCTGCGTCAGGCCGCGCTGCCCGAACGCCATGTCGAACAGCCCGGTGCGCCTGATTTCAGGCGCCATCCGCATGGCGACACGTTTTGCACCCGAGGCTGCAAGATCGTCCGCAACAAGCTCGATCATGTTCAGAAACGGAAGGGTTGTGGCATGCGATATGGCAAGCGCGTAGTGATGCGTGAAAAGGCACGGCGTGGCCAACGCCGCGACACCCGCGCGCTCGAGATCCTGTGCCATGCTGACCAACACCGGCATCGGATCAACGCCCCCACCTTGCGAGGGGTCCCGAAGGCGATCCGGCATCTGAGGATTGTGATGAACCACGAGGGGAACACCTGCCCCCGACATCGTTTCAGGCACCACATCCAGAAGCTTCTGCATCAGCAAAACCGTTGCCTCCGGGGCAACACTTCCGAGGATGCCGACAGATCTCATGTCGCTGCGTTCCTTGTTCCGGGGCAGACTGGCTCTGCCGCGCGCGTTTCGGTCATACGTGACAGCATCTTGCAAAGATGTGTAATACAAGTGTCTTGCTTTCAAGCCGCAGCAGCCGAGGACTTGAATTTTCAGTGAACTTTGTCTGAAAACTGAACAGATCGACGAACCATCGACACACAGGATGTCTCGCGTTGAGTCGGATTGTCATACTGACCGGTGCCGGGATTTCGGCAGAAAGCGGATTGGGTACATTCCGTGACGAAGACGGGCTATGGGCCCAACATCGACTGGACGATGTTGCTACACCGGAAGGGTTCAGCCGAAATCCCGCGCGCGTGCATGGCTTCTACAATGCACGCCGTGCCCAGGCCCGGGATGCAGAACCGAACGCTGCGCATTTTGCATTGGCCCGGCTTGAGGCGGAACGCCCCGGCCGGGTGGTGATCATCACGCAGAACGTCGACGCTCTGCATGAGCGCGCAGGCAGTCGTCGGGTCATTCATATGCACGGCCGGCTGGACACGGCCCTTTGCCAGAGCTGCAGGTTGCGCTGGCCGGCCCCGCCGGAGATGCACGCCGAAGACACATGCAAGGCGTGCGGGGCCAGGGCCACGCGACCGGATGTCGTCTGGTTCGGTGAAATTCCCTATGAGATGGACACCATATATGCAGACTTGTCCCGCGCGGACATCTTTGCGGCAATCGGCACGTCCGGTCAGGTCTATCCGGCCTCGACCTTTGTGACGACAGCCCGGCGCGCCGGTGCTCGTACGATTGAAATGAATCTGGAGCACTCAGAGATATCCGGCGCGTTCTCGGAATGCCGGCGTGGTCGGGCCAGTGAAAGTGTGCCGGCATGGGTGGACGAGCTTCTGACAACCTAAAGCATGTCGCCCTGACCCCGAGACATCACCTCAGGCGAAACACGTGCGCCATCCGAGGAGGTCGCGGCGTTTCACGAAAATCCCGTAAGTCAGGTGTTTCCCGAAACGCTCCCTTGTAATGCTGCGGTCAGGTGGGCGGCCGCGTTCTTTTGCCTTTGCCGCCATTCGATGGACGGCGACAGCGGGAGCATAGCGTCGACGCTGAAATAGATGGATGTGATGCCACTCGCCGCCACCGCACACCTGTTCCGGCCTGCCGCCGGATGCTGCAGGCTGATTTCGTGGCAGAGCATGCGTTCGAAATCGGTCACGAAACCAAGAAGCGGCTGTTTCAGCGCAGGGTGCTGGGCCGATGCAGCGACAAGAGCCTGAAACACGGCCGCGTTTGCGGGGCTGTGCTGTTCGTGGCTGAACAGCCTGTCAAACAGCACGGGCCATCTGTTCTTTTCCGGAAGGTCCTCGACAAGGAGGTCAATCATGTCCTCGAACATCGACAATGTGTGATGCAGAAGCCGCGTGACCATATCCTCACGGTTGCCCAGATAGTGACGCAGCAAGGTGCGGCGCATTCCGGCTTCTTCCGCGATCCGTTCCAGCGTCGAGCCATCAACTCCGTACCTGGCAACGCATCTGACGAATGCGTCCAGGATTTCGCGAGACCGCACATCTTTCAGACTGGGTCGTGCCATGGCCTACTCCGTGTAGATCACCGTCAGAGGGGCAAGTTCGGTATCGCCCTCTAGGACAAAGGCCGCTTCGCTGAAACTCGGCTCGGTCCATTGGCCGACATTCTGCGAGTATGCATAGCCTTCGTAGGAACCGGCAGTGGTGTCAAACGCATTGTTGGCATTTTCGTCATGGTGCACGAAAATCGCGTATCGGCCTGGCAAAAGTTTGCGAAACCTGAAGGCCATGTCCCCTTCTTCCGCGCCGACGGTGGTAAGTCTGGCCATCCCTGTTTCCGATTGGTTCTCGAATGCGGTTGCGCGGTCGTAAATCATGATATGGACAAGCCCCTCCTTGTTGCGGATGCCCTGCACGTCCACGGTCAGAGTTTTACCCGTCGCCAGTTGCGGACCATAGCTGATTGCAAGAACGAGGCCCAACCCGGTGAGGGCAAGACTATTGGACAGCCGGACACGGCTTATCCTGATTTGCCGGATACTAGAAAAAGCGTGTGAGATCATAATAGACATACGTGACGCCAGACCCGATCCACATGAAGAAGACAATCCAGAACAGGGCCGGGTCACTCTGGCGGTCGATGTCTTCCACCAGGAATATCCGCCCAGACGCCAGAGAACCGGCGCCCCAGAACAAAAAAAGCAGTCCCCAGACAAAGAAAAGGCCGTGGATCATCGCATAGGTCAGGATGGGAAGCGCGACAAGCGTGAGCCATTTTTGCTGCCCGAGCGCCTGAGGCAGCGTGAGCTCCTGATTGCGAGGTTTGGGTGTCATGCGCGCTGTCCCTTGCGTCCTGTCAGGGGTGGAGGCTAACGTTTCGGCTTATGTTGTCAATAATGATTAATAATCTATATTGGCAATCAACAGCTCGTAACCTTCAGGACGATCAGCATGAAGACACATCACCCGTTGCCCGTTTCGCCTGTGCAGCTGCTGCCCCGAGAGTCCTATTTGTCACAGGATTGGTATGACCTCGAACAGCGCGATCTCTTCGGGACGACCTGGGCCTTTGCCGGAACGGTTCATGATGTCCCGGATGCGGGCGATTACCGCACCGTGCAGGCCGGGCCCTATTCGTTGATCATGCTGCGCAACGCGGCGGGAGAGCTGCAGGGGTTTCACAATATCTGCCGTCACAGGGGAACCGAACTGCTGGAAGACTGCGGCAATGTCGGCAAAACGATCGTGTGCCCCTATCACAACTGGGTCTACGCGCTTGACGGCAACCTGCGGGGCGTTCCGGCGCAGGCGGTCTGTTTTCCCGGTCTCGACAAGGCCCGCAACGGGCTGCACAAAGCCGCCATCGGCATCTACCGGGATCTGGTTTTCATTCATCCCGAAGCAGAGCCATCGGAACCTTTTGAGGTCTGGATCGACGATCTTGCATCGGTGCCCTGGCCGCATGATCTGGCGCCGGGGGGACTTGTCGAATCCTCTGACGAAATCGTCTACGAAATGCAGTGCAACTGGAAGGTTTTCGCAGAGAACGCGCTGGACGGGTATCATCTGGCCTATCTGCACAAGAAAACACTGGGTGGACCCACCTATGATAAAAACCTTTGGCAAGCGTTTGGCCGTCATCTTGTCTGGTGGTCGACAGAACGTGACGGCGTAAAGCACCGCATCCCCCGGTTCGTCGAGGATGCAGCAAAGACCTGGCCCGCCAGAGAGGCGCACGCGGCGCGGGATATCGGTTATGGCGGGGTTTATCTGCTGTTTCCCACAACCTTGCTGACCCCGAACCCCTGGGGGTTTTCGATCTCTGTCATCGAACCGGCTGGTCCGGGTGTATCCTTGCTGCGCGTCCGCAACTGGGCGCCCAAGGGCATGATGAGTTACCGATACAGCGCCAAGGATGCGCCGGGTTTTGACAGGCAAACAGGTCTCGTAAAGTCGTCGCACTGGACAATGCACCCGCTGGAGACTGGCGATTTCCAGACCGAAGACGTCTGGGTCTGTGAGAAAATGCAGCGCGCGCTTGCGTCGCCACGCCACCGTGCGGCGCATCTGGCAAGGGGCGCCGGCGGCGAGGCCGCGCTTGCCCATTTCCAGGGCAGCGTTCTGGGATTTGTGGGACAAAACCACGCGGTAGCAGCGCAATAGCACCAAAAACAAAGGGCCAGCCGAAACCGGCAAGCCCTTGTCGACGAAACGATTTAGGATCAGGCGTTCGCTGCCTGTGCCTTTGCGATCTCTTTTTTGATCTTCAGAGCATTTTCGGACAGATCCGACTCTTTGGCCTTGGCCAGATATGCATCCAGACCACCACGATGATCCACGCTGCGCAGGGCAGCGGCGCTGATCCGCAGCTTGACCCCGCGCCCCAGCGTTTCGGACTGCAGGGTCACGTTGTTCAGGTTCGGCAGGTAACGACGCCTGGTCTTGTTGTTGGCATGGCTGGAATTGTTCCCAACCATGGGGCCCTTACCGGTCAGTTCGCAGCGGCGCGACATTGGTTTATCCTCGGGTTGCGGTTCGAAACGCACCCGAGCGTCGAACCAAAGCTTAATGCGCCGCCGGGCGGGGCGCCGTGAATCCGTCGTGGCTCATTAAGGAGAATGGTCAGACCCGTCAAGCCGTTCAGACGGATTTTTGCGCCCGGCCCAGGTCATGCCTGTATGCGCTCTCTGCCATGTGGTGCGGTGAAATCGGGTTTCGGTCCGATCGGCACGATACGGTGCGGGTTAATGCTATTGTGGCTGTAATGGTAGTGCCGCGTGATGTGGTCCATGTTGACCGTCCCGGCCACGCCCGGCCATTGAAAGAGCTCGCGCAGATAGCCCCAAAGATTCGGATAATCCACGATCCGCGCGCGGTTGCACTTGAAATGCCCGTGATAGACGGCATCAAACCGCACCAGCGTCGTGAACAGGCGCCAGTCGGCTTCGGTCACCTGTGCGCCCATGAGATAACGAGACTGTCCCAGCCGCTCTTCCAGCCAGTCCAGCGTGTCGAACAGCGGGAGGATGGCGGCGTTGTACGCCTCTTGCGTGGTGGCAAACCCAGCCTTGTAAACTCCGTTGTTCAACGAGTCATAGATGCGGGCGTTCACCGGCTCGATGGCGTCGCGCAGCGCTTCGGGCCAGTAATCCGCCCGATTGTCTGTCAGATCATCAAAGGCACTGTTGAACATACGGATGATCTCGGCTGATTCGTTCGACACAATGGTTTCGCGTGCCTTGTCCCAAAGGATGGGCACGGTGACGCGACCGGACACATCCGGCTTTGCCTTGACGTAGAGGTCGCGCGCGAAGGGCAGGCCGTAGAGCTGATCGCCCGTTGCGCCCGGATACCCGTCATCCAGAGTCCACCCATCGGACAGCATGTCCGGGTGTACGACAGAGATACCGATCAGATCTTCCAGCCCCTTGAGCTTGCGGAAGATCAGCGTCCGGTGTGCCCAGGGACAGGCCAGCGAGACGTAGAGATGGTAGCGTCCGTCCTGTGCGGCAAATCCGCCTTCGCCCGACGACCCCGGGGCGCCATCAGGTGTGATCCAGTTGCGAAACCGGCTGGCGGCCCGCCGGAACGCGCCACCGGTTGATGCAGTGTCGTACCAATCGTCATGCCAGACGCCGTCGATAAGCTGTCCCATGCCCGTTCTCCTTTGCCGCAAAGGTAAGTCACCGCGGTCGGTGGCGTAATCCCAGACCAAGCGCAGCAGATCTGCGTCAGCGCACATTCTGCCGGGACCGGCGCAAACTGTGCCGCTATTGTGTTTGCACGACCCCTGGACCGCGCCTATAGACCGTTGTGACGATGCCCGAAGGGGCCGGACAGGTGCGAAGGGCGAGATCGACCCACACAGGGGGTGTCGCCCGAGATCGTCGCGGGATGGCGCGCGCGTGGGCGCGGTGTTTCGGGATCTCCGCTGACCGGATGCCAGTGGTGCATCTGGATTCTGTACAGGGGAGTACAATGAGATACCTTATGATCCTTTCCATACTCGCCACGGGCAGTGCCGCCCGCGCGCACCCGGGCCATCTGGCCGAGGTCGCGGGTCACGGTCACTGGCTGGCTGCCGGTGCTCTTGCCGCAGCGGCCGCGCTGGCCCTGCTGTTGGCTGCCAAGGGGCGCAAGACGTCTGACGTTGAAGGGGAGACCGAAACAGAAGCGGACCCCAACGAAGAAAACCTCGAGAACGCCTGAACTGACGCGATGCGGCCGTACGAAAAGAATCCCACGGCGATTTATGCCGAGAGTTTTGCGACCGTGCGCCGCGAGGCGCGTCTGGACCGGTTCGGTCCCGGTATGGAAGCGCTGGCCATCCGGCTGATCCACGCCTGCGGGATGGTCGAGGTCGCGGACCGGCTGGTTTTCTCGGAGCGCGCGGCCGAGGCGGGGCGCGCAGCGCTCTATGCCGGCCGGACGGTTCTGTGCGATTGCGAGATGGTTCGCGCGGGCATCATCCGGCGGCAACTGCCCGCCGAGAACGAGATCCGGGTGACGCTGAACGACGAGCGCGTGCCCGCGCTGGCCGCGCAGCAGGCCACAACCCGGTCCGCAGCGGCCGTTGATCTCTGGCGCCCGCATCTGGAGGGCGCGGTGGTGGCCATCGGAAACGCGCCCACGGCTCTGTTTCGTCTGTTGGAGCTGCTTGACGACGGCGCGCCGTGTCCGGCGGTGATCCTGGGGTTCCCTGTGGGATTTGTCGGCGCCGCCGAGAGCAAGGCAGAACTGGCCGCGCATCCGCGCGGGTGCGAATTCATCGCGTTGCGCGGGCGGCGTGGCGGGTCCGCAATGGCGTGTGCCGCGGTCAACGCGCTGTCCGGCGGTCTTGGGGAGGGCGTCCGGTGAACGAACAGACTGTCGGACAGGGGAAAACCGTCAAACCCTGGTTGCACGTGGTTGGTATTGGCGAAGAGGGCATGTCGGGACTTGCGCCGGCAACCCGCGCCGTGGTCGAGGCCGCCGAGGTCATTGTTGGCGGGGACCGTCACCACAAACTGTCCGAAACCGTGCGCGCCGAGCGGGTTGGCTGGCCCTCACCCTTTGATGCAGTGATCGACATGCTCCGGGCCTATTCCGACCGGCGCGTTGTGGTTCTGGCGACAGGTGACCCGTTGTGGTTCTCCGTCGGTGCGCGGATCGGACGAGAGATCGACCCGGCTGAGATCGTCTATCATCCGCAACTCAGTGCCTTCCAGCTGGCGGCTGCGCGTATGGGATGGAGCCTGGCCGATCTTGAAACACTGACCGTGCATGGTCGCCCGGTTGAACAAATGATTGCGTTCATCCAACCCGATGCACGGCTTCTTGTCCTGACGACCGGACGTGAAACGCCGGGCCAGATCGCCCGGTTTCTGACCGATCGGGGGTTTGGTGCCTCTTCCATGACGGTGCTTGCCGCCATGGGCGGGGCAGACGAGAGCCGATTTGACGGTCGCGCGGACAGCTGGTCACACGAGGTGCCTGCCTTCAATACGCTTGCCGTGCATTGCGTGGCATCCCCCGAGGCCGCCTTGTTGCCGCGTGTTCCGGGATTGGCCGATGACCTGTTCCGCCACGATGGCACAATGACCAAGCAAGAGGTGCGCGCGCTGACACTGGCCAAACTCATGCCGATGCGCGGTGCGTTGCTGTGGGACATCGGAACCGGTTGCGGTTCGGTGGCCGTCGAATGGATGCGTGGCGCACGATATGCGCGGGCGGTCGGCATTGAACCGAGGGCGGACCGTCGGGCTATGGCGGCGGAAAATGCGCTGGCGCTCGGCGCGCCGCGTCTGCATCTGATTGATGGTACCGCACCCGATGCCTTGCAGGGACTTGACGCCCCGGATGCCGTCTTTGTTGGCGGTGGGTTGTCGGAAGAGGTCTTCGACCGGGCCTGGCAGGCGTTGCGGCCTCTGGGGCGGTTTGTCGCCAACGCAGTCACGCTGGAATCCGAGGCGCTGATGATCAGCCTGCACCGGAGACACGGAGGACAACTGGTCAAGATCAATACCGCGAGGGCAGAGCCGGTTGGCGGTCTCACAGGCTGGCGTCCCGCAATGCCGGTCACGCAATGGAACCTGGTGAAACGATGACCGGCAAGCTTTACGGTGTCGGCGTGGGGCCCGGCGACCCCGATCTGATAACACTGCGCGCCCAGCGTCTGATCGCGCAGGCCGACGTGCTGGCATATCCGGCGCTGGCCGGAACCCCCAGTTTTGCCCGCGCCATCGCGGCAGAACATATTGCCGTAACTGCGCGGGAGATCGTCATTGACGTGCCGATGACAACCGAACGTGCTCCGGCGCAGGCGGCCTACGACACCGGCGCAGCAGAAATTCGTGCTGCGCTGGAGGCGGGTCAGGATGTCGTCTGTCTGTGCGAAGGCGATCCGTTCTTCTATGGATCGTTCATGTATCTGTTTGCGCGTCTGAGGGATACCGTGGAGGTCGAGGTCGTTCCCGGCGTCAGTTCGGTGACGGCCTGCGCCGCACGTGCGGGATTGCCTCTGGCGGCGCGCAACGAGAGGCTGACCGTTCTGCCGGGCCCCTTGTCCGAGGACGAACTGCGCGCCCGCATCGAAGGCGCGGAAAGCGTCGCGATCCTGAAGGTCGGGCGGCATCTGAAGAAGATCCGCCGCGTGATCGACGGGCTCGGCTTGACCGCCCGGGCGGTATTCGTCGAACGGGCCACCCTGCCCAGAGAGCGTATCTGCCCGCTGGCAGACGCGCCTGAAACAGCGCCCTATTTTTCGATGATCCTGCTGGTGAAGGGAGGTGACCCTTGGCTGTAGCCCCTGTTGTTCTGGCGCTCAGCCGCTCGGGCGAGCCGGTCGCGCACAAGGTGGCCGAAACGCTTGGTGTTCAGGTGCATGGCCGAACGGGTCGGGTGGATGCCGCCGATGCCTTCTTTGACAATGCGCTGGATCATGCACGCGATCTCTTTGCCGCCGGTGTGCCGGTCGTCGGGGTGTGCGCCAGCGGGATTCTGATCCGCGCGGTGGCTCCGCTTCTGGCCGACAAGACGACCGAACCGCCTGTGGTGTCGGTCAGCGACGATGGCCGTGTTGTCGTACCCCTGCTCGGCGGACACCGTGGGGCCAATCGCCTGGCGGCACAGATTGCAGAGGCTCTGGGCGCGCTGGCGGCGGTTACAACGGCGGGTGATGTGTCGGTCGGAGTGGCGCTGGATGCGCCGCCGCCCGGCTGGCGACTGAGCGGTGGCGCGGCGGCCAGGGACATCATGGCTGACCTTCTGTCGGGGCAAAACCTGCGGCTGAGCGGTGCGGCGGACTGGCTGCGCCCGCTGACACAGCGCGACAACGTGGAGAGTGAGCAGGGGCAGGAGGGCCGGGTCACGCTGTCATCAGTTGCCGGGGACAAGACGCTGGTCTGGACCGAACAGCGCCTGGTGCTTGGTCTGGGCTGCGCGCGCGGCGCGCCCCAGCAGGACATGCTCGATCTTGTATCCGAAACACTCAGGGAGAATCGCGTGGACGCCCATGCGATCGCCTGCATCGCCACGATCGATCTGAAGGCCGACGAACCCGCGCTTCATGCCGTCGCACGCGAACTGCATGTGCCGCTGCGGCTATTTTCGGCCAGTGACCTGGAAGCGGAGGCCGGGCGGCTGGCCAATCCGTCCGACGTGGTGTTTGCTGAGGTGGGATGCCACGGCGTTGCAGAAGGCGCTGCGCTGGCGGGCGCGGGCGCGGGCGCAGTGCTGGCGGTGGAAAAGCAGAAATCGGCGACCTGCACCTGTGCGATTGCCCGCGCGCCCGGGGCGATCGACACTCCGGCCGGACGGGCACGGGGCCGGCTGAGTGTGGTCGGCATCGGGCCCGGAGACTCGGGCTGGCGCACACCCGAGGCGAGCCGCCTGATCGCCGAGGCGGAAGAGATTGTCGGCTACGGATTGTATATCGACCTGCTGGGACCGCTCGCGGCGGGCAAGACACGATCGGACTTTCCGCTGGGCGGCGAAGAAGCGCGGTGCCGTTACGCGCTCGAACGTGCGGGTGAGGGCCGCAATGTCGCGCTGATCTGTTCCGGCGACGCAGGGATCTATGCCATGGGCGCGCTGGTTTTCGAATTGCTGGACCGCAGGCCCGAGCATCTGGGCGTTTCGGATGCGGCGCGGCGCGCCGAGATTATCTGTTCTCCCGGAGTATCTGCACTGCAGGCTGCCGCGGCGCGTGCGGGTGCGCCGCTGGGCCATGATTTCTGCACGATCAGTCTGAGCGATCTGCTGACGCCGCGCGCGGACATCCTGCGTCGGCTGACGGCGGCCGCGGAAGGGGATTTCGTGATCGCGTTCTACAATCCGGTCTCCAGGACCAGGCGCACGCTTCTGGCGGAGGCGCGGGACATCCTGCTGCGCCACCGGCCCGCAGAAACCCCGGTTTTGCTGGCCAGCAATCTGGGGCGCGCGGGTGAGGAGATCAGGTACCGCAGGCTTGAGGGCCTGGAGGTGGATGAGGTCGATATGCTGACCGTGGTGCTGATCGGATCCAGCAATTCCCGGATCGCGGATCTGGGCGAGGGCAGACGGATGTACACGCCACGGGGATATGCCCGGAAAATCGACGGCGATCTGTCGGGCGCAGGTGGGTGACATGAGTATTTGGGGAAAGATGAAGCAGGAGCGCCGGGCATGACCGTATATTTCATCGGCGCGGGTCCGGGCGATCCGGAGTTGCTGACAAGAAAAGCGGAGCGGATCATCGGGCAGTGCCCTGTGTGTCTTTACGCCGGATCGCTTGTGCCGCCGGAGGTTGTGGCCTGCGCGCCGGAGGGTGCGCGTATCCTCGACACGGCGTCGATGACGCTGGAGGAGACGCATGCGGAAATCCTTTCCGCCCACAGGCGTGGCATGGATGTGGCCCGAGTGCATTCCGGTGATCCCTCGCTCTACGGTGCCATTGCCGAGCAGATCCGGCGGCTGCGTCTGGACGGGATCGCCTATCGGATTGTGCCGGGCGTGCCGGCCTATGCGGCCGCGGCAGCCGCTTTGGGACAGGAGCTGACGCTGCCCGAGATTGCCCAGTCGATCGTGCTGACGCGGGTGTCGATGAAGTCGACCTCGATGCCAGAGGGCGAGACGCTGGAGAACTTCGCACGCACCGGCGCGACCCTGGCCATTCATCTTGGCGTTCGGGCGCTGGCGGAGATCCGGCGCGTTCTGGCGCCGCATTATGGAGAGGCGTGCCCGGTCGTCGTGGCATATCGCGTGGGCTGGCCGGACGAGATGTTCATCCGCGGCACCCTGGCCGACATTCAGGCCAGGGTGAAGGCGGAGAAGATCACACGCACGGCGTTGATACTTGTGGGGCCGGTGCTGGGCGAGATCGCGGATTTCAAGGACAGTGCGCTCTATGATCCGGCCTGCCCGCACGTGTTGCGTCCGGTGGCGGGCAGGACCGCCTGATCTGTTGCGGTGCAGCATGTAACCCACTGCAATGCAGAAACCTTTTTGCGTGACTGTCGCGAAGAATGCGTAGATAAGAATGCCACGCAGAGATGTCACGAGGATGGTATGAGTACCTTTTTGTCCAAGGACGTGCTGGCCGGGCTGGATGCGGCGCGCCGCTCTGGCTGGATCAAGAGCAGGCGTCTGAGAGTGGAGACCGGCGATCATCGGTATTCCGTGACACGCGCCTGGGAGGGCGGCTTTGCACTGCATGCCACCACTGCGCCCCATCTGCGCGGCCTGGTCGATCTGTATGATGGCGCAAGGCTGCTGAAGCGATGTCTTATCGTGGCCTGTGAGGAAGAAGGCGACGAGGTGCGCTATGAGCTCAAGGTGGTGAACGAAGCGGGTCTTGAGCAGCCGGTGGATTTCGAACGCGCGGATGATGCACCTGCTGGTCTGATTGCCGAGGCCTGACTTTAACACTTTGAAAGAAAGAATTCACCCGAGCGAGCGCGCGACTTCTCTGGGCGCGTGACCCGGAGCAAGTGCGCGGAAAGCGCGGAAAATCCGAGTGGGCACGCTGTCGGTATCACGTCGGCATTGCGTCGTTGTCGCACCGAGCCCGCGCGGACCGGTTCCGGCATCGACAGAGCGCGGGAGCGGGCGGATCAGCGCAGCAGTTCCGTGCCGTTTTGCGCTGCGACCTGCAGGCCCTTTTCGTGCCGGGGCATATCATCCCGGACCTCCACCCAGGGCAGCCGCTCGGACCAGAAGATATGCGCCTGCGGTTCATAGAGCGTCGGGTCATCCAGCGTTGCGGCGTAAAGATGCGTTTCATCGGGAAATACATCTGTTTCAAAGGACATTGGCGCACCGCAGGCCGCGCAGAAGCTGCGCCGGACCCCGGGGGACGAGGCATATGTGACACGGGGGCCATGCCATGTCACGGTTTCGCGGCGCACGCCGAACCAGCTGACATAGTCCGAGGAGGCGGCGCGGCGGCAATCCTCGCAATGGCACAGAGCGGCCCAGAGCATGGGGAGCTGTGCGGCCCAGCGGCATTCGCCACAGAAGCAGTGCCCGGTGATCTGCGTCATGGTGAGCGCCTGCGCGACAAAAGTCTGTCACGCGGGTGCATGACACACGGCCTCGATGTTGTTGCCATCCGGATCCAGCACGAACGCGCCATAGTAGTCTGCGTGATAGTGAGGGCGCGGGCCGGGCGGGCCGTTGTCCAGGCCTCCCGCGCGCAGGGCGGCGGCGTGAAAGGCGTCTACCGCAGCGCGGTCGCTGGCCTGCAGGGCGACATGCAGCTTGCCCTTTGTGGTGTCTTCCTCGGCGAGCCAGAACCACGGGCGGTTGTCGCCGTAGCCGGTGACCCGCACATCGTTCGTGTGTTTCAGCGGCACGTTGTAAAGCCGGGTGACCCCGAGCGGGGCGAAGGCCGCGTCATAAAATGCAACGGACCTGTCAAAGTCCGAAATGCCGAAGGTGATATGGTCGATCATGGGGGCCTGTGTGTATGCGCGATGTCCTGGCACATCCTAAAGCGTTTCGCGAAAACCTGAAATCACAGAGTGTCGCGCAATGCTGTGCATTGTTCCTATGCTGCGCGCCTTTCACCTTCAGCTGATGTTTCAGGGTAAAGGCGAATGGCTTTGGCATGGCTCGTGTTTGGACATCTTTTTGAAACCACCCGGAAACCGGTCGGGCGGCCCGTGTCGTCTCAGAGTTTTTCGAACATGATGATGACTTTGCCGATCTCGATGCCGAACCGTTCCATATAGGCGATGTTGAGCAACCGGTCGTCGGTGAGTTGCCACATCCAGTCATCGAAGCTGACGCGCAATGTGCCGTCAGGCACGGGCAGGTCGATAGTGTATGT
Organism: Pseudomonadota bacterium; assembly: GCA_039028815.1. Classification (GTDB taxonomy): domain Bacteria; phylum Pseudomonadota; class Alphaproteobacteria; order Rhodobacterales; family Rhodobacteraceae; genus Roseovarius. The sequence goes on along the minus strand of JBCCHI010000004.1, from coordinate 22,393 downwards.
CCAGTTGAAGCTGTCGCCGTCTTCTGTCCCGCGCGCCACGCCGATCACGCCGGGCGCCGAGCCTTCCCATGTTTCATCGCCGGTCGGGGTGAGCGTCCAGATGCGCTGCTCTTCGGTGCCGTCCTCATAGATGAAATCCTCGGTCAGCCGCAGGACCTCGCCGTTCCAGGTGCCTTTGATGTCAACCGTGAAGCGGCGCCGGACCGTGCCGAATCGGTCCTGAAACTGGCCATGCGCGACAAGATCACCGTTAAAGAACTCTTGCAGTTCGAAGGCGCGGTCGCTGAGCAACGGGTCGTCGGGCGAAGGCCGGCCTGACGAACAGGCGGCCAGCACGGTCAGAGCAAAAAGGAGGGCGGCAAGGCGCATGGTGCATCCGTTGAATTGACGGCTGGACGTCTACCTATGCCGGGACGCGATCACGGCAAGTCGCGGGCGCTGTCCACAATGGAGCGGCGGTCTTTCACGGTGTCCCACCATGCCGAGAGATGCGGTGCGCCCGCCATCGCGGCCAGGCCTTCGGGTGCCTGCCGGAAACAGGCGATCATGGGAACCAGATGCGCGCAGGCCAGCGTGAAAGCACCGGAGCTTAGCACGAGACCTTCGGCGGCGATACGGTCGAGCACGGCGAGTGTTGTTTTCGAGGCTGCCAGTCCGGTGGCGATGATCGCCTCGTCGGGGATCTCGTCTTCGATCGGGGCCAACACCCGCTGCTCGAAGACTTTTCGCACCAGCGGGTGATACCCGTAGGCATCCACAACAGAGATCACCTGCATCATCCGCGCCACGGACAGCGCGGTGTCCGGTGTCAGCGACGGTTCGGGAAACGCGCGATCAAGATAGGTGGCGATTGCAAAGGTTTCGTGAATCGTGACATCGCCGTGCCGCAAAACCGGGACACGCGCAAAGGGATGCATCTGCAGGTAGCTGCCGGGCAGCGGAGGATCGAAGGGATCGACCGCCACCATGTCGAAGGTGCAGCCCTTTTCACGCAGAACGATCTCTGCGATGCGGGTGTAGACGCTGCCCGGCAGGCCGAAAAGCGTGAGCGGCCCCATGGTTACTGCAGATCGGAGAAGGCCGATTGCAGGCGTTCAACCGCGTCCTGAACGCGGACACGGGGCATGGCGATGTTGAACCGCATCCAGTTTTCGCCACCGGTGCCGAAGGTCGGGCCGCGATTGGCGGCGATCCTTGCCCGCTTTTCAACGCGCTCGGTGAATTCCGTGCGTGGCATGCCTGTGCTGGAGAAATCAACCCAACTGAGATAGGTCGCCTGCAGTGGCATCGAACGCAGGCCGGGGATGGCGTTGACGCCATCGTCAAACACGCGCCGGTTGCCTTCGAGGTAAATCACCAGATCATCGAGCCAGTCGGCGCCCTGAGGTGAATAGGCGGCTTCGGCCATCACGTATCCGAACAGGTTGGGCGAAAGTCCCAGCCCCTTGATTCGCTTGGACAGCCGGGCACGCAGCGCGTCATCGGACACGATCAGGTTGCCCAGATGCGCCCCAGCGATGTTGAAGGTCTTTGTCGTCGCCCCCATCATCACGAGCCGGTCCGCGACGCCCTCGATCAACGCCATCGGGGTGTGGCGCTGGCCGGTATAAACCAGATCGTTGTGGATCTCGTCCGAGACAATGATCAGGTCATGTCGGCGGGCAAACTCTGCCAGCGCCCCGAGTTCGGTGGGTGTCCACACCTGGCCGCCGGGGTTATGCGGCGAACACAGGACAACCAGCTTTTCCGACCCGTCCAGAATGGTCTCATAGGCATCGAAGTCCATTTCGTAGCGTCCATTCACCTGGGTCAGCGGACATTCGACTACGCGCCGGTCATTGGCGGTGATGACGCGGGAAAACGCATGATAGACCGGGGTAAAGAGCACCACGCCGTCGCCCGGTTCGCTGAACGTGTCCACGCAAAGCGCGGTGCCGTTGACCAACCCTGCGGCATTCAGCACCCAGTCCGGCGAGATCTCCCAGCCTTGGCGCGACTGCCACCACCATTGAACGGCCCGGCGGTACGAGGTGTCGCTGCCATAATAGCCGAACACGCCGTGATCGAGCAGGCCGCGCAACGCGTCGGTGACGCAATCGGGTGGGCGGAAATCCATGTCGGCCACCCACATGGCCAGGCCGTCCTCGGACCGGACACCAAAGAGTGCTTCCATCATGTCCCATTTGTCGCAGCCGCTGCCGCGCCGGTCGATCACCTCGTCAAACCGCGCCTCGATGGTCATCCGCCTCTCCTTTGCCGTCGGTTATAGCTAGGGCGTTGAAGGCGCGGGAGCAATCGCCTAAATGAGCGGTCAAGCCAAGCAAACGGACCGTCATGCTGCGACCGATCCTTATTCATCCCGATCCGCGCCTCAAGAAACCAAGCGCGCCGGTGGACGATTTGTCCGATACGCTGCGCGTGCTGGCCGATGACATGCTGGAAACCATGTATGATGCGCCGGGCATCGGTCTTGCAGCGCCGCAGGTCGGGGTCCTGACGCGGCTGATCGTCATGGATTGCGTCAAGGATGACAGCGCCGAGGCGCCGCGCCCGCTGGTGATGTTCAACCCTGAAATTCTGGCGTCTTCGGACAACACGAATGTGCATGAGGAAGGATGTTTGTCGATCCCCGAGCAATTTGCCGAGGTGACCCGGCCGAAAGTTGTCGATGTGCGCTGGATTGACCGCGATGGGGTCGAACGGACGGAAACGATGGACGGTCTGTGGGCCACCTGCGTGCAGCACGAGATCGATCATCTCGATGGCAAGCTCTTTATTGATTATCTCGGCCCGATGAAGCGTCAGCTGATGACGCGCAAGTCTCAGAAATTCAAGCGCGAGCAGGCGCGGGAAAAGGCGGAGTGACCGCCCGGCGCTGTCTGCTCTGGCCGGACAGGAGACTGCGCACACGCGCGGACAGCGTTGCGGCCATCCGCCCTGAACATCACGCGATCTGGCAGGACATGATCGACACGATGGAGGCGATGCCGGGCGTCGGACTCGCCGCGGTTCAGATCGGTGTGATGGAACGCCTTGCGGTGGTCGATGCCAGCCGGGCGCGCGGCCAGGCCCTGCGCATGGCCAATCCAGAAATCATCGCCGCGGACGCGACCTTGCGCGCCCATGACGAGGGGAGCCCAAATCTCCCCGGTGTGCAGGCGCGTGTTCTGAGGCCAGATACCGTGACGGTGCGGTTTCTCGACGAGACGGGTGTGTGGCAGGAGAAGACGTTCGAGGGTCTCTGGGCGACCAGCGTGCAGCACCAGATCGACCATCTGGACGGTCGGATGTTCTTTGACCGGCTTAGCAGGATGAAACGCGACATGCTGCTGCGCAAGGCGCGCAAGGTCTCGACCGCGTAGACCCTCGTATCCGGCACGCCGCCCGAACCGGCGCATGGCCCCGACGCAGCATGTTTGCGCCGTGTGTTCGCGCAGGACCGCCAGCAGTTCCGGACGCCGCGTGCGTCCGCCCTGCCGAAACACGGGCGATCTCGCGCGCGCCCAAAGGCTTGGCCTCTTCGGCAAGAGCGGGATAGAACGCATTCGAATCGACCGGACGAGAGGAAATATGCGCGTTATTTTCATGGGTACGCCCGACTTTGCTGTCCCGGTTCTGAACGCGCTGGTGGCACAGCGGCACGAAATCTGCGCCGTTTACAGCCAGCCGCCGCGCCCTGCCGGACGCGGCAGGAAAAACCGGCCAGGCCCGGTGCAGACATGCGCCACGGATCTGGGTCTTGATGTGCGGCATCCGGACAGCCTGCGCGACAGCGCCGCGCAATCGGACTTCGCAGCTCTCGGCGCCGATGTGGCGGTGGTGGTCGCCTATGGGCTGATCCTTCCGCAACCCGTGCTCGACGCGCCCGCACGGGGCTGTCTCAATGTGCATGCGAGCCTTCTGCCCCGCTGGCGCGGCGCGGCCCCGATCCACCGTGCGATCATGGCCGGCGATCCCGAGACAGGCGTGTGTGTCATGCGCATGGAGGCGGAACTCGACACCGGGCCGGTTCTGCTGCGTCGTGCCACGCCGATCGGCGCGCAGGAGACGACAGGGGCGTTGCACGATCGCCTGGCGGCGATGGGCGCATCGGTTGCGGCAGAGGCGCTGTCGCGGCTGGACGATCTGGTGCCCGAGCCGCAATCCGAGACCGGGGTGACATATGCGCGGAAGATTGACAAGGCAGAGGCGCGGGTGGACTGGTCGCGCAGCGCAGCAGAGGTCGACCGCCAGATCCGGGGGCTGTCCCCGTTTCCGGGCGCATGGACCGAGATCGGCGATCAGCGCGTCAAACTGCTGGCCTCGCGATTGAGTGATACCGCAGGTACGCCGGGTCAGGTGCTTGACGATATGCTGACCGTGGCCTGCGGCTCCGGTGCCGTGCGGATCCTGCGGGCGCAGCGCGCTGGGCGCGGCGCGCAGACTGTATCTGACCTCCTGCGCGGCATGCCTGTTCCGGCAGGGACCCGGCTTTGACACCGCGGACACGTATCGGCAGCGTCGGGAATTGAGTATTTTTGGAAAGATGAAGAGACCGGGTCCGGCTTCATCTTTCCAAAAATACTCCCGCCGGAGGCATCATCCCGTTCCCGCGTCGGTCCGGTGCTTGCGCATGGCGGGTTGCGCCCTCACATTGGCAGGGATCAGGGAAAGGCGGCGCGCATGTTCTTGCAGTTGTTCGGCACAGTGGTGGTCGCAGGTATCGTGGGCTATGCCAGCGAGCGCAGCGGGTTCACACGCAACGGGTTTATCCCGTCGATCATTATCTGCGTGGGCGGCGCGTTTCTCTTTTTCTTCGTGCGGCTGATGTTCGGGATCAGTGTGGGAAGTCCGGGGCTTGACGCGATCCTGTCTTCGGTCGGGGCGCTGGTGATCGTGCCCACGCACTGGCGCAAGGGAGGTCGATAATGGGAATTCTGACACTCATACTGGTAGGGGCCGTCGCCGGTTACCTGGCGACCCGCGTTCTGAAGATCGAGGCTTCTCCTCTGGTGACGGTGGGGATTGGCGTGGCCGGCGCGCTTTTGGGCGGCTTTTTGCTGCGCGTCGCGCTGGGTATTCTTGGTGTTCTCGGCGGCATCCTTGGCGCAGTTCTGGGCGCGGTTCTGCTGATCTGGATCTACCAGAAGGTAACGGCCGGCAAGTGAGCGGCAGAGTCAGGTCCGGTGAACGGAGTTATTCGGGCTGGTTCGCCTTGTACGGTGTCATTGCGTCCCTTGCCAGCGCGTCTGCGCGTTCGTTTTCGGGATGTCCGGCATGGCCCTTCACCCATTCCCAGACGACATCGTGATGCGCTGCAGCGTCGTCCAGGCGTTGCCAGAGATCGGCGTTCTTCACAGGTTTTCTGCCGCTGGTTTTCCAACCGTTTCGTTTCCAGCCATGAATCCATTGCGTGACACCATTTTTGACATAGGTGCTGTCGGTCACGATGGTGATGCGGGCCGGTCGTTCGAGTGTTTCAAGCGCGGTGATCGCTGCCAGAAGCTCCATCCGGTTGTTGGTGGTGTCGCTTGCGCCGCCGCTCAGCGCACGCTCTTTCACCACCTGACCCCGCTTGCGTGCCTGCAGCAGCACGCCCCAACCCCCCGGACCGGGATTGCCGGAACACGCACCGTCTGTATAGGCCACAAGATCAGCCACGGGCGAGAACCGTGATCCAGGGCGCCACGGTGCCATCAAGACCCGGGTCTTCGCCTCTTTCCGTTTGGTGAGGACAAAACCCCGCCGCGCGCAACAGGTCGTCGAGTTCCGCGGCCGTGACATACGTGTAAAGGCGACCGATTCTGTCGCGCGCGGCGCCGGTGCCGGTTTTCATGCCAATGTGAAACCAGCCTCCGGGCTTGAGCGCGCGCGCCAGCGCACAGATGTGGCGGGGCAGGTCGGCGCGGGGCGCGTGGAGCAGGCAAAAGTGCGCCCAGATGCCGTCGTAGAGATCTGTGCCCCCGAGATCATCAAATGTCGCGCACCGGGCCGCGACGCCGGGGTGACGCGCGGCCAGTTCGACCATTTCCGGCGTGGCATCGGTGGCTGTCACGTTCAGGCCTTCCGCCGCCATGCGTGCCGCAGCCCATCCCGGCCCGCAGCCCAGGTCGAGCGCCTGGCCACCGCGCGGCAGGCGGGCGATGAAATCGCTGAGCGCCGGAATCGCTTCCTGTCCTTCGGAGAATGCGGCGTAGCGCGCGGCCTCGGACCCGTAGACCCGGATCGTTTCGTCATCACCGGTCACAGGAACACGCCAATGCCAAGGCAGATCAGCACGCCTGCGGTGATCATGAGACGCAACCCCATCCACCAGTCCGGTGCCGCGCCGTTGCGCCAGAAGAACCAGTCGAGCATGAGAATGCCGGCAAATCCGAACATCATCAGAATGCCGGCCTGCTCTGCGCCCCCCCCGTTGGTGAAGAACACCCAGAGCGCCGGGATCACTGACAGAACATAACCCGAAGCAGCCTGCGGCGGTTCGAGCCGTGCCGAGAAACCCCAGAGCACACCGGACATGAAACCCAGAATGATCGCGCCGTAGTGCAGCCCGAGATAGGGTCCGACGAAACGATGTCCTGCCGATCCAAGGACCTTGATCGTCCACAATGCAAGGTCGGGCGATACGACCGTGGCTGCACTCCAGACAAAGGGCAGCAGGCCTGCGAGCGAGAGATAAAGTGGCGTGCGGGGAATCTGTGTCACAGAAAAAGGCGTGTCCGGATACGGCCGGAGATGCGACCGTGGTTGCGTTGATGCGGGTTTAGAACCCCCGGCCTGAACGATCAAGGACGCCGTTTTACGGGCGCCCTTGAAATCTCAGAACCTTTGCGCGTGCCGGCTTGATTTATTTGTTTGCAACGAAGGCTTCCTGCCGGTCTTCGCTTTGTTCACGCGGCGGGCGGCCGATCACGTCCCGCAGGTCTTCAAGTTCTATAAAGTTGTCGGCCTGACGCCGAAGGTCATCGGCAATCATCGGCGGCTGACTGCGGATCGTGGAGACGACCGAGACACGCACACCCTGACGCTGGAGGCTTTCCACCAGCGGTCGGAAATCGCCGTCGCCGGAAAACAGAACTATGTGATCAACGCGGGGCGCAAGTTCCATTGCGTCCACGGCCAGCTCAATGTCCATGTTTCCCTTGACTTTCCTGCGTCCCTGACTGTCGGTGTATTCCTTCGCCGGTTTGGTGACCATCGTGAATCCGTTGTAATTCAGCCAGTCGACAAGCGGACGGATGGGCGAATATTCGTCACTTTCCAGCAGCGCGGTGTAGTAGAACGCGCGCAGCAGTTTGCCGCGACGCATGAACTCGGCACGCAGCAATTTGTAGTCGATATCGAAGCCGAGGGACTTCGCAGCGGCGTAGAGATTCGAGCCGTCAATAAACAGCGCGAGCCGCTCGTCCTTGTAAAACATTAAATGTCCTTCCGAGTGCAATGTGTCTGCCGTTGGGTTTGTGTATTGAGTGGATTTTCACACGGCAGATTGGCAACAAAACTTATTGGTTTAGTTTGGACTTCGCAAGCGTTTTGCCATGTACAAAAGGATAGGGTCGTCCTGTGAGTGTTCAAGAATTCTTGATTGCCCTCGGAGGCAATCTGCCGCGTGGCGAGATCGGGCCGGAACAGACGTTGTTACAGGCGCTTGACCGGCTTGCCTCGTCGGGTGCCCGAGTTGATGCCGTAAGTCGATTTTTTCGGACGCCGGCCTACCCGGCCGGGTCGGGTCCCGAATTTGTGAATGCGGCTGCGCGGCTTTTCGCCGAAGGCGGCCCGGCGGAGCTGATGAAAATGCTGCACGACGCCGAGGCCGGGCTGGGGCGCGAACGGCGCGACCGCTGGGCTCCGCGATCGGTAGACCTGGATCTTCTGGCGGCCGGTGACACGGTTCTGCCGGACGCTGCGACGCAGACGCGCTGGCGCGATCTGACACCGGAGCGGCAGATGCAGGACGTGCCGGATGGGTTGATCCTGCCCCATCCCCGCCTGCAGGACCGGGCATTCGTGCTTGTGCCACTCAACGATATCGCACCCGACTGGCGCCACCCGCTAACAGGGTTGCGTGTGGATCAGATGCTGAGGACTTTGCCCGCCGGGGATGTGGACGCGATCACGCCGGTCTGACGCCGATGTTCCGGCATGCGGGTCATGTGCGTTGAGTTCACTCTTTACTTGTCAAGGTTTTCTTTTGGGTCTAGTACACGGGCTTCTGTATCCCGATCATTTGGCCCGGAGGTCGCATGGCCCGCGTTACGACAGAAGATTGTGTCGACAAAGTTCCGAACCGGTTTGAGCTCGTGATGCTCGCAGCACATCGCGCGCGCGAGATTTCATCCGGGTCTCCGATCAGTGTTGATCGGGACAACGACAAGAACCCGGTCGTGGCTTTGCGCGAGATCGCAGAGGAAACGCAGCCGGCTGATGATCTGCGCGAACGGTTGATCGAATCGAACCAGACGCAGATCGAAGTGGACGAACCGGAAGAAGATGCGATGGCTCTTCTGATGGGGGACGAGGCCGAGAAACCGGTCGAAGACGATATGTCGGAAGAAAAACTGTTGCGTGCGCTGATGGAGGCGCAGGGCCAGGGCTGAAACGCCGGAGGAGGGCCCCCTCGCCTGGTAAGACGGAAGGGATGGCGGAATGATCGGCGCAGATACTCTGGTCGAGATGGTCCGCGCTTACAACCCGCGTACAGATCAGGACCTTTTGCGCGAGGCCTATCAGTTTGGCCACCATATGCATGAAGGCCAGTTCCGGCAGTCCGGCGAACCCTATTTTTCGCACCCGGTGGCGGTCGCGGCCATCCTGACGGAACAGCGCCTGGATGATGCCACTATCGTCACCGCTCTGTTGCACGACACGATCGAAGACACCCGTGCCTCCTATGCCGAGGTTGAGACACGGTTCGGCACTGAGATTGCCGATCTTGTGGATGGGGTGACGAAGCTGACCAACCTGCAACTGTCCAGCACAGAGACCCAGCAGGCCGAAAATTTCCGCAAGTTGTTTATGGCCATGTCCAAGGACATGCGCGTGATCCTGGTGAAGCTCGCGGACCGTCTGCACAACATGCGCACGATCCGGGCGATGCCGCTCGAAAAGCAGCTGAAGAAAGCGCGAGAAACGATGGATATTTTCGCGCCCCTGGCCTCGCGGATTGGGATGCAGGGTGTCCGTGAGGAACTGGAGGATCTGGCGTTTCGCGTGATCAACCCCGAGGCGCGGGCCTCGATCATGCGCCGCTTTATCACGCTGCAGCGGGAAGCGGGCGATGTGATCGAGCGCATCACCCACGATATGCGTTCCGAACTGGACCGCGCGGGTGTCGAAGCCGAGATTTTCGGACGCGCGAAGAAGCCGTATTCGATCTGGCGCAAGATGCAGGAAAAGAAGATGGCGTTCTCACGGTTGAGCGACATCTACGGGTTTCGTGTCATTACCACCAGCAAGGAGGATTGCTACCGCGTGCTGGGCGTGATCCACAACCGCTGGCGCGCCGTGCCCGGACGGTTCAAGGACTACATCAGCCAGCCAAAGTCAAACGGCTACAGATCCCTGCACACAACCGTGTCCGGACGCGATGGCAAGTTGGTCGAGGTGCAGATTCGCACCCGGCAGATGCATGATGTGGCCGAGTCGGGCGTTGCGGCTCACTGGGCGTACCGGGATGGCGAACGCGCCGAAAACCCTTTTGCCGTCGACCCGGCGAAATGGATCACGGCCCTGTCAGAGCAGTTCGACGCAGAGGACGACCACGACGAGTTTCTAGAAGCCGTCAAACTGGAGATGTATCCCGACCAGGTGTTCTGTTTCACGCCCAAGGGTGATGTCGTCAAACTGCCGCGCGGGGCGACACCCATTGATTTCGCATATGCGATTCATACCCGGATCGGCAATGCCTGCGTCGGGGCAAAGGTGGACGGGATGCGCGTTCCGCTGTGGACGCGTGTCAAGAACGGGCAGTCGGTCGAGATCATCACCGCAGACGGTCAGCAACCCCAGCCGTCCTGGCTGGATATTGCAACGACAGGAAAGGCACGCAGCGCAATCCGGCGTGCCCTGCGCGAAATTGACCGTGACCGGTTTGTGCGTCTGGGGCGCGAACTGGCGCGCGCCGCGTTCGAGCATCTGGGAAAGAAACCCACGGACAAGGCGCTGGATCGGGCCGCCAAGACGCTTCGGATCAAGGATCGCAATGAAGTTCTGGCCCAGCTGGGAAGCGCGGAAATCACCGCACAACAAGTGCTGAACGCTGTCTATCCGGATCTGTCGCCCGCGAAGAGTGCAGAAGTCGACTGGGAACGCGCGGTCATCGGACTTGCGCCGGATCAACTGTTCGAGCGCGCGCCGTGTTGTCAGCCCTTGCCGGGTGAGCGCATTGTGGGCATCACGTATCGCGGACGCGGCGTGGTGGTGCATGCAATTGACTGTGATTCACTTCAGGCGTTCGAAGAACAGCCCGAGCGGTGGCTGGATCTGCGCTGGCACGACGGGACGCATCCTGCCGTGTATGTCGCAACGCTGGATATCACGATCGGAAATGATGCTGGCGTGCTGGGGCGTATTTGTACGTTGATTGGTGAACAGAACGCAAATATCTCGGACCTGACATTTGTTGATCGTAAACCGGATTTCTTTCGGCTTCTGATTGATGTCGAACTGCGTAACGTGGAACATCTGCACGGGTTGATTTCGGTGCTGGATGCTGAAAGCGAAGTCGCCGCGATCGAGCGGCACCGCGATCCCGCGCGCGTCAGATCGACGACACCAGAGCCGCATCTGGCCTAGGAGCTATCCAGCGTGGTGTTCAAACGCCGAGACAGATTGCCCTGGTGGAAAGCCACTCAGCAGTTTCTGTGGCCCAGAGGCGGCTGGACGCGCGCGTTTCACTACGTAAGGCACAGGGTGCGACGTTTGCCCGATCCGCCGCACCGGATCGCGCGGGGGATCTTTGCAGGGGTGTTTGTTAGTTTTTCGCCTCTCTTCGGCTTTCACTTTTTTGCGGCGGCCCTGATCGCGTGGATCATGCGCGGAAACATCGTGGCGTCGCTCTTGTCGACGTTCTTTGGCAATCCGCTGACATTCGTTCCGATCGCGGCGACGTCTTTGCAGACTGGGTATTGGCTGCTTGGTATGCGCAACATGCCCGAGTTCGAGGAACACGGCTCTCTCGGGAGCAAATTCGTCGAAGCATGGCGTGATCTGAAAAACAATTTCATCGCCCTCTTCACCGATGACAGCGCGGACTGGAGTGGTCTGGTTCTGTTTTTCGATGAGGTGTTCTTTCCTTATCTTGTCGGCGGGATCATCCCGGGGATACTTGCCGGTCTGGTGGCGTACTACGTCAGTCTTCCGGTGATTCAGGCGTATCAGAATCGCCGGAAGGGACGTCTCAAGGCCAAGCTGAATGCCTTCAAGCAAAAGAAGGCGGCAAAAAATGCCGCAAAGTCCGGTACGAAGGCAGCGACGGACGCGGTGATCGGCAGAAACGTCGGTGACAAAGCTGACGCCGGTGGTGATTCACGCTAGGTCCTGCCGGGAAAACGAAGTGATGTCTTGAAGGAGAAGCCTGCGATGAGCGACGGAAAACTGCGGCTTGGGGTAAACATTGATCATGTGGCCACCGTGCGCAATGCCCGTGGTGGTGCAGTGCCCGATCCGGTCCGCGCGGCCAGGCTGGCTGAAGAGGCGGGCGCGGACGGGATCACGGCACATCTGCGTGAAGACAGGCGGCATATCTCTGACGCGGATATCGAAGCGTTGGTGGAGTCGCTGGAGGTGCCGCTGAATTTCGAAATGGCGGCGACGGACGAAATGCAGCAGATTGCGCTGCGGCACAAGCCGCACGCAGTCTGTCTGGTCCCGGAAAAGCGTGAAGAACGCACAACCGAGGGCGGGCTTGAGGTGGCGCGCGAAGAAAACCGGCTGGCACACTTTATCGCCCCTTTGCGCGAGGCAGGGTGCCGGGTTTCGATTTTCATTGCAGCGGACGCGCGACAGATCTCGGCCGCGCACCGGATCGGCGCAGAGGTGATTGAATTGCACACCGGCGCTTACTGCGACGCCCATGCCGACGGGCGCTTTGATGAGCGCGACAAAGAGATGCAGGCCCTGCGGGAAATGAGCGTGTATGGCCATTCTCTGGGGCTGGAAGTGCACGCAGGCCACGGACTTGGGTATGAAACGGTCGGTCCCGTGGCGGCCATGCCTGAGGTGATGGAACTCAATATCGGTCACTTTCTGATCGGCGAGGCGATTTTCCGTGGTCTGGGTCCCGCAATGACCGAGATGCGCCGGCTGATGGATGAGGCACGGGCGGACGTTTTACGTCCGGCTGGCTGACGCGCGCGGTGTCACACGGTACACAGGTGTGGCACCTTGGGGCGTATCTTCTGGCGCTTGCGACAGCGGTTTGGGCGGTCTGGGTACTGGAACGCGCGCGGTCAGGTCTGGACCACGCGACGTTCCATGTTGGCGCAACGCCTGTTGTCTCGATCCAGGGCCGAGAGGATGGCCCTTCTGTCGTGATGGCCCACGGCTTTGCCGGGTCTCGCCAGATGATGCAGGGCTACGGGCATGTCCTTGCGCAGGCGGGGTATCGTGTCTACGCGTTCGACTTCGAAGGGCATGGCCGCCATCCGGTCCCGATGTCGGGCGACGTCACATCGCCGGACGGAACCACACGTTTGCTGGTCGATCAGACGCTTGAGGTGATCAATGCCGTACGGTCGCCTGGAGAAGAGGTTGCACTTCTGGGGCATTCCATGGCCACCGATGTGCTGGTGCGCGCGGCGCAACAGGCCGGTCCCATCGGGCCACTTGTGCTTCTGGCCACATTTTCCGGCGCAGTGACGCCGGACTCTCCCGATGACATGCTGATGATCACCGGTGCGTGGGAGCCGCGCCTGCAGGGTTTCGCCACCCGCGCGGAAGCCGGTGCAGCGCCCGGTGTGCGGCGCGCGGCTATTGTAGCACCGGCGGTCGAGCATGTCGCAATCCTGCATTCCAGGGCAGGACGTGCCGCAGCGCTGAGCTGGCTGAACGACTACTATGACCGCACGTCGACGCCGCCCGTTCCGCAAACGGGCTGGGCCATTCTGGGTTTGCTGGCGGCGATTACGGTACTTTTCGCGCCGGTTGCCCGGCTCCTGCCGCCGCAGCACGATCCGCCGCAGCCCTTGTCCGTGCGTGGCTTTGCCGTTGCCGTTGGTGTGCCGATGGTGGCCACACCTTTGATTGCATGGTTACTGGACGTGCGTGTTTTGCCTGTGCTCGTGGCGGATTATCTTGCGCTGCACCTGCTGATATACGGTGTAGTGCAGGGTCTGGTTCAGTGGCGGCTTCGGGGTTGGCCCGCGCGGATCAACTTGCCGGGCACGTGCGTTCTGCTCATCTGGACGATCGGTGTTTTCGGATTCGTGCTGGACCGGTATGGCGCAAATTTCTGGCCGACATCCCAAAGGATCACGATCATTGCAGCGCTGGCACTTGGCACCGTGCCCTTTATGTTGTCGGACAGCTGGCTGGTCTATCGCGCTCCGATCTTGCGGCGGGTCGTGGCGCGGCTCGGGTTCCTGATCTCGCTTGCCATTGCCGTGGCGCTTGATTTCAAAGGTCTGTTCTTTGTTTTGCTGATCGCTCCGGTGATCGTGTTGTTCTATCTCAGTATCGGCGGCATGGGACGCGTTGCTGGTCGGCGGTTTGGCCCGATGTCGGCCGGCCTGGGACTGGGGCTGGCGCTTGCCTGGGCATTGGGCGTAAGTTTTCCCCTGTTCTCAAACGTATGAAGGGCGGTACAATGATCCTTGGTATCGGAACGGATCTTGCCAATATCGAACGGATTGCGGGCACGCTGGAGCGTTTCGGCGACCGCTTTCGCAACCGCGTCTTCACCGAAACCGAGCAGGCAAAGGCAGAGAGACGCGCGGACGTTGCGGGCACTTATGCCAAACGATGGGCCGCCAAGGAGGCTTGTTCCAAAGCGCTTGGAACGGGTCTGCGTATGGGGATCGCATGGAAGGACATGTCGGTGCGCAATCTGGACACCGGTCAACCTGTGATGGTCGTGACGGGATGGGCAGCAGAGCGTCTTGCCGCCATGACACCCGATGACCATGAGGCGGTCATTCATGTCAGCCTCACCGACGATCATCCCTGGGCCCAGGCATTTGTCGTGATCGAAGCGCGTCCGGCCGGCGGCGCTGTGCCGGACACACCGCCAGGTGGACCCCGACGCCGCTTGGCTTGACACCCGCCCGTGCCCTGCGCATGAAGCGCCCAAACCTCCGGAGGGACGGCATGGCCGACGACGTGAAGAAATCGAGCACGATCTGGGAAACACTGAAGACGGTTTTCTGGGCATTGGTTATTGCGGGGATCTTCCGCACGGTGCTGTTTCAACCGTTCTGGATTCCGTCGGGGTCCATGAAGGACACGCTTCTGATTGGCGACTTCCTGTTCGTGAACAAGATGGCATATGGTTATTCCTTCGCATCCTGCCCGAACATTCGCCTTCCCGGACTCAACATTGACGCGCAAAAGATCTGCGGTTTTCTGGACGGTGACAACACGCGTGTCTGGGGCACCGAGCCGGAGCAGGGTGATATCATCGTTTTCCGCCATCCGGTGAACGGGACGGACTATATCAAGCGCGTGATTGGGATGCCGGGCGACCGGGTGCAGATGATTGACGGGGTTTTGAATCTCAACGGTGAACCGGTGAAGCTGCAGGAGGCCGGTTACTTTGAAGAGGTGTTCGCACCGCAAGGGCCGTTGCGCAAGACGCCACGTTGCTCGAACGGAGTGGCCGGGATCGGCGCCATCTGCATCAAGGAACGCTTTATCGAAACGCTGCCGAACGGACGCTCTCACGACATCCTCAATATCGGCCCTCAGGGGTCCGACAACACCGGGGTCTTTGTTGTGCCGGAGGGGCATTACTTTTTCATGGGCGACAACAGGGACAATTCACAGGACAGCCGCGCGCGGGTGACCGCGCAGGGTGTGGGGTTTGTCCCGTTCGAAAATCTGATCGGCCGCGCCGATCGGGTCATTTTTTCCTCGGCCGGGCGCTCGATGCTGTTCTTCTGGACCTGGCGCGGCGACCGGTTCTTTCACAAGCTGCAGTGAGCGCGGCGTGAAACTTTCAGGTGCGCTGAAAGCTTTCGAGGATCGGTTGGGCCATACCTTTGAGCGGCCGGAACTTCTGGTGCGCGCATTGACACACGGGTCACGCGGCACAGGTACGCGAGACGACAATCAGCGGCTGGAGTTTCTGGGAGACCGTGTTTTGGGGCTGGTGGTCGCCGAGGCGCTTCTGGAGCATGACAAACAGGCGAACGAAGGCCAGCTTGCGCCGCGGTTCAACGCGCTTGTGCGAAAGGAGGCCTGTGCCGAAGTCGCGCAGACTCTGGATCTCGGTGCGGTTCTTAAACTCGGACGCTCCGAGATGCTGTCGGGCGGACGACGCAAGCTGGCGGTTCTGGGAGATGCGATGGAAGCCGTGATCGCGGCTGTTTATCGCGATGCTGGATTTGATGCGGCGCAGAAGGTGGTCCAGCGTCACTGGGCCGGTCGCATTCGGACGGTCGAAGATGATGCGCGAGATGCCAAAACAGCCTTGCAGGAGTGGGCGCAGGCCGGCGGACATGCCCCGCCCGACTATGTGGAGCTTGCACGCAAGGGGCCCGACCATGCGCCACAGTTCACGATCGAGGCGCGGCTGTCCGATGGACGGCGCGCGTCGGCGACCGCAGGGTCCAAGCGCAAGGCAGAACAGTTGGCTGCACAAGCGCTTCTTTCGCGGATCGAAGACGACAGCACCGGGTCCTGAGCCGGGGCGCGCGCGACGCCTTTGGCATTGCCCGTCGTTCCTATGCCCGGTGTTCCGGTATCAGGTGATTTCGTTTGGTTGTGAATGATTTAGTCAACAACGACATAAAGCGCGTCGTCCGGCAGCTCAAAAGACAACTGGCCGTCACCGTGCAGGACTGTCAGTTCACGGTCCGGCATGCCGTTTGGGTCAAGCACCGTGGCGCGGGACACGGCGCTGTTGTTCAGGGTTATGTTCGCGCTGACCCTGTTGATCTGCCAGGGCGCTGTGCCAAAGTCGACCACCTCCAGCGCTGGCCCATCTTCGAGTTGGACAGGATCCGCGCGCCATCCGGTTGGCCGTGCGATGCTGCCGATCTGAATCAGCAACCGTTCGGATCTGGCAATGGGTGCCTTGTCCAGTGGCACGACGATCACACTGGCATAGTCTTCGGGGCTTGCAATCGTGACATCCTGCAGCCTGAACTCGTGTTGCGCGGCCAATGCCCCGATCACTCCCTGTGCACGCGGTGCGTCCAGCGTCACAACGCCGGCGCCCCAGTTCCAGTGCAATTGCCCGTTCGCGCTGGTGACGCTGCGCTGCTCCGGGTTGATCAGTCTGTCAAGCTTCGGGTGAACGACATCTGCCGCGCTGCTGTCAAATTCGACCAAAACCGGCCCGGTGAGAAAGACATAGGGGCTGATCGTCGAAGTTTCCGGCATGTCCCGGGCACCTGACCAGAGCGCCGTCAGCGGGGTATCACGGTTTGGATCCCTGCCTTGCCCGGGGGCGGCCAGAGGGCGTGTCCTGGACCAGAGGTCATCCAGCGCGCGCCGCTCTGTGAGAACGGGATCAGGCGTATCGATCGCTCTGTTGCGGAACATCAATGCCGCAGCCGGAAAAGCCCCGATGATCTGCGGTGTCGCCACAACCCACTTTCCGATGCTTGGCAGGTAGCCGTTCGCGCTTTGTGGTTGACGCCACTGGACTGTGTTGGTTTCGAACCAATAGCTGATGTCGACACCTGTAAGCGATTGGTAGGCCGCCATCAGAACAGGCCCCTCGGATTGCTGCCACACCGGCGGAACCCAGAGTGTTTCAGGGACAATGTAGGGGTGCCCGACAGGTTGCCTTACCGCGACCGGCAGATCGAGCGGCCGGTTCAGCAGGCCGTTTTCGCGAAACCGGTCGCCATTGACGATTGCCCAGCCGGGGCGTTCGCCGTCGTGCCGGTTTCCGACATAGCGGTTCACGCCAACCACGTCGCCGGTGGTGTGGGCGTAGCGTTCGAGATCATCGAGAAATATGTCGTCCGCCGTGCGCCAGTTTCCCGGATTGAAAAGCTGCGGCGCCCCGATGTCTTCGCGCAGAAAGCGGGCCATCTCGGCATGCCAGTCGCGCATGGTCAGGGTCAGAAACTCGGCCTGATCGCGCAGCCGGATTTCGGCAGAACTTTTGCCTGCGGCGTCTGTGAGATGCCAGATATTGGACAGGGCAATCACGCCACGCGCCCAGTCGTCATCCATGCCGTCGAGCGGGCCTGGCGCTCCGGCATTGTTCCAGTGCATCTTCGCCTGCTCCAAAGAGCCGTATTTTGCTTTCAGGAAGGATCCGAACCTGGCGCCGAGCAGGTCTGCTTCGCGCCCCTCGATTTCGTTCAGTGTCCAGAACAGAAGAGAGTCTTCGTTTTGCATCTGAATGATCGCCAGAGCCGGATCATCCTTCAACGCCAGACCGGTGTGCGGATTCACCGGTGTCAGAGTTTGCCGCAGCCAGTTCTTGTAGGCATCCTGAACGTCAGGATCAAAGTATATCAGACCGGCCAGTCCCGCACTGTCCCTGGGCGAGCTCCACCGCCGGGCGGCCTCTTCGCGGACGGCATGTGGATAGTAGGGACTGAACGTCACGTAGATCCCTTCGTCCTTCATGGCGGCGACAAGCATCCAGAGCCGCATGCGTTCTGTCGCGTCGATCGCATGCAGCGGTCCGCCCGTCTTGCCGCCTTGCGGGATCTGGCCGTGAAACCGAACCATGTTCACCCCGCGTTTCGCGAGAAAACGGGCGTGGTGGCGCAAGGCAGGCATCCCCATCTGCGCGACGGATGTGTTGACAGCCCAAAAGCGCACAGGTGAACCATCTCCGCGAACAAAGTTGGCGCCGTCGCGGGAGCGTCTGACAAATCCGGCTTCGCCTGCAGTGTCTTCGTTCAGGCCCGACAGATCCAGGATGGCGGTCTGTGAAAACGTGTCTTGTCCCGGATCAAAAGCCCATGTGGCTGCCTCGTCCGCGAGAAGTCGGGACGCCAGAAGTCCGATAAAGATGCCGAGTGTCCAAACCTTCATGATACCCACCTTTAACCGGATCAGGGTCACAATCGACGACTGACCGGGAGATCTGAGCCCTCCAGAGCTGTTCCATCCTGTCGATGCCGGGTCGGACAGCAGGTCGCAAGATCAGGTTTTCCAAACGCTTTCTATTCGAAAGATTGTCACCCGGTGCTGATTCAAGCATGGTACGAACCGCTAAGCAGACGCCGGTCCAACTGGAAACCCCCATGTGCCCGAACCTACAAGATTCCGGCCCTCGACGCATCCTCTCCCTGTCGGGAGGCGGCGTGCGGGGCATTGTAGAGGTCGCATTTCTGGAAGAAGTCGATCTCGCGGTGAAAAAGCGCTACGGACCGGATGCAAGTATTGCGGATGTCTTTCATCTGATTGGCGGCACGTCGACCGGGGCACTGATTGCAACGGCGCTGTCACTTGGTTTGCCACTTTCCACGATCAAGGATTTTTACCTGACGCGCGCCACCAGGTTCTTTGGGCGCCGCAGGTGGTGGGCCTGGGGGCAGGCACCTGTCTATGACGGCGCGCAACTCGAAGCGGAAATCCGACAGATCATTGGTGACGTCAAACTGGGTGATCCGGAATTTCAGAGCTTTGTGGCGCTTGTCACCAAACGACTAGACACAGGAAGCGCGTGGATTGTCAGCAATATTCCGACGTCGCCCTACTTTGAAGATCCGCCGCATGGCGGCTACGTTGGCAATCGGCACTACGAGATGGCGCGGCTTCTCAAGGCGGCCACGGCAGCCCCGGTCTATTTTGAACAAACCCCGGTGCATGTCGGGACCGATCAATTGGCGACTTTTGTAGATGGAGGGCTGTCGCCCTACAATGACCCCAGTCTGGCGCTGCTGAAGCTCGCCAGGCTTCGGGCTTTCGGTCTGGAATGGCCCGTTGGAATTGACAATCTCCACGTGCTTTCGATCGGAACCGGGCGGTTTCGTCAACGCATTGATCCACGCACTGCGGCAAGAATGGGACCGGTGCGCCTTGCATTTTTGTCGATGCTCGGGATGGCCGGAGATGCGGAAGAGCAAGCGCTGACCATGATGCAGTGGCTTGGACATTCTGTTTTGCCCCAAAGGGTCAATTCCGAGATTGGTGACCTTGCCCAGGATACGCTGGCGCCAGAGCCGTTGTTCCGCTATCTGCGACTGGACCTGCCGCTTGAACAAGAGGCGCTCTCCAATTTGGGCATTTCACCGGAAATCAAGGACATACGCCGTCTTCAACGCATGGATGATCCAGAGGTCATCCTTCCACTGTATGACATCACGAAGGCCTTTATTGCTCAGGGTCCCGATATCGGCACGCTGATCTTTGGTGCAGACAAAGGCGGAGGATCCAGTTGAACAGCAGTCGTCAGCTCGCACTTTGGGTGCTTTTGATCTTTGCTGCCACGACCCTTGTGACCGCAACGTGGGGATGGACTGAGCATTTTTTCAGCGAAACCGGAAAGTGGCGGATTTTTGACGCGCTTTATCTCGCTCTGTTGGCGTTCACGGGTGATGAAACCTACATACATACGCCCAATGCCCTGACAGCCACTGCCCGTTTTACGGGCTTGGTCACAACGATATCTGCCCTGATCGGCGTGGCGGCGATTTTTCTTGGTGAGCAGGTCAAGCGCCTGAGAGCCAGACGGAAAAGGCATCATCAGGTCATGGTCGGGGTTTCCGAGTTCGCACTGGACTACACGTCTCGGCAGGGAAGCGTGACAGTCTTTGACACAAAGGATGCACTTTCGTCGCTGGCGCCAAGGTCGCGCCCAACTCTCAGACTTGTTGATCGCATGAACGATCGAACAGCCACGGGCGCCAGTCTGGGCCAAAGGCCGGACGCTGTGATTTTCGGTGCGGCGGACACCGTCACCAATGTTGAACGCGCGCGCATCTGGTTATCCGGCGTGCCGCCTGAACGACGCCAGGAAACAAACCTTGTTCTGAGGATCGAGGATAATTCGGTTGCGCGCGACTTGCACCTGCTGGGTGATGATTTCGAGCATGCCACGCTCATTTCACGCAGTGAGACAATCGCGCGGGCGCTGGTGACGGGCATGGCTCCGACTGCACTTGCGACCCTCCGAGACCAAGAGCGCGTCCATGTTGCACTGATGGGGCTTGGCAGCGTGAATCTTGCCGTGGCCGAACAACTGGCGCTGCGCTGTCACCACCCTAACCTTCGGGCTCTTCGACTTACAGTGATCGACCAGGCGCCAGATGCTGCCTGCGCACGCATAAGGGCGGAACGCCCTGATCTCTTTAACCCGGACTTCAGACCCGACGGGCTGCAGATCGAGTTCCTGGAACTTGATGGCCTGGAATGCTGCGCAGAGAACCGCGCTGCCGATTTGATGAAACTTGAGGCGGAGTTGCCTCTCACGGCCATCGTGGTCGCGGCGGGAGAGGACACGCGAAATGTGGCAATTGCGATGCGGTTGCGCCGTCTACAGCTTCAGCATCTTTGTCTCAAAGCGCCAATTTTCATGCGCAGTGACAGTCTGGCCTCGATCGCTCCGCAGCCCTTCAACGATCTGACCGGTGGTATTGTTCCGTTTGGAGGACGAAGGCTGGACGCCGAGGATGTCGAGCTTGAGCGGATTTACAACGGACTTGCGGAAGAAATTCACAGTATCTGGCGTGACAACCTGCCTGCGGACGACAAGACCGAAGGCAATCTGTGGAAAAACATGCCGACAGCGATGCGGCGACCGAGTTATCGCGCGGCGATGTCATCGGTGGAGATTTTCTATGCCGCGGGTTTTGTGCCGACCGGAGGGACATCTCTTGCCGGATTGCGGCTTGAACGAAGCGTGGGGAATCAGGTGCTGGGTGACGAGCAGCTGATCGAAGATCTGGCGCGTACAGAACACACCCGCTGGGTGGCGGAACGGCGACTTGAAGGGTATCAGGCGCCCCCCAAAGGGGCACCACGAGACAATGAAAAGAAGCTGCACCCGTTGATGGTGCCCTATGCCGAGCTTCCAGTGGACCAGCCCGTCAAGGACGAGCGCAATGTCAAATCCGCGCTGACCCTCGGACTGGAACGTCAGGAAGCTGCTGAGGCAGCGTCCTGCTGGCGAAAGGTGGTGCGGTTGGGTGTCATCGGACCGCTCGGTGTGAAATCGGCGCCCTCGCAGGATGCCGCCAAAGCTCTGCTGGACAAGATTGCAGAAAAGGACAGTCTTTTGCCGCAGAAGGCCCTGGAAATAGTGACACCCAACGCACCCGGTTATGACCGGCTGGCAGCTTTGGCTATCGCAGAGGCCTGGATGGGCGTCACTGGTCGGCCCTGTTCGATCCTTGAGCTTAATGCGGCAAGCCCGGCTTACATGGACATTCAGGCGTTAAAGGCAGTGGATCAGGCGGCGTTTGGTCTGGACGACTTCAGGGAACAGACGCAAAAGCTTGCGGCGCTTCAGGCGCGAGGGTGCCGGTCGCGTAAACTTGACTTGCGTCTGATCGGGCAATCCGATGCGGACTTTTCGCAAACGCCGGAACTCTATGATGGCTCCATACTGCGCGCGCAGGATGCGATCATGCATCTTGCAGATTACATGGTGTTTGATGCGCTTGACTCGGACGCGCAATGGACGCGGCGAGCCATTGATAAGTGGCGCAACCTGGGCAAAGAGCCTCTGGAGCTCTGAAAACTGGGCAAACGTTTGTGGCATCTGAAAAGAGTGCTTCAAAAAATTTTCGAAGCGGACTTCATTGTTCCGTAGATTGAAAATTAGTGTTCTGATTTTGAAAAACTACTGGGCTTCATTGAGCAAAGCGCGTTCTTCGGAGATGAATTTCGCCCAATATTTGTCGCTTTCAATGCCTTCTGCAATCGTAAGCGCCCGCTCGGCGTCGTTCATCCGACCTGCCTGACGATAGGCGCTTGCAAGAACCGCCCAAACCTCGGAGCGGGCAATTGGTCCGGCAGTCTTTTCCTCTTCGAGCGATGTCGCATGTTCCAAAACACTGACCGCCTCTTCAAACCGGTCAAGTCTGAGATACCCGAGCCCCAGTGTTCCACCGAGATGAAAGTCGTCACCATTGTCCTCATAAGCGGTTTCAAGAAGCGCTGTCGCGTTTTCCGTCGCGATATCTTCGCGGACGAGTTCGTAGGCGAAGTTGTTGATTTTCCTTGCGTCAAATTTGTGGGTTTGAAGCAACGACTTGTCTTTCATCAACGTGAGATGCCACTCAAGCGCAGCAAGAACGTTGGCTTCCTGCGTCTCAAGCGCCTTGCTCTTCAGCGCCTTGAT
>JBCCHI010000003.1:0-68171 GCA_039028815.1 Pseudomonadota bacterium | reverse complement strand
TAGCGTTTGCACCCGGAGCCACAGAGAAGCCCGCACAGCGCCGCTGAGGTCGTTGGGCCACATTGCAAACGATCCAGCGCCAGCGGACGTCAGTGGCCGCCTCAGAAGGTACAGATCACGGATGCCAATATGGCTGATTGCGTCGCCCAAGAGGCAGATCATCCGGATAGCGCCGCAAGAAAATTACAAAAATTTATCCGTTGCCAGAGCGTGGGACGTCTGGACGTCCCAAAGGCGGCGATTATTGCCCCCACCCCCGTGAGAAAAGACCCCCCACCCCTTCCGACAGGGGGCCTTCGCATATCAGGGGATCTCAGGTCGTACCCTTGAGACATGCCCGCCTGTAGGCCAGCAACAGCGGTCTGGAATCCCCGCAAAACAGCCAGTCCAGATTCAGCGCCTCGACCTTACAGAATGCCAATAGCTCTGTCGTTGGGGCACCGTTGTCATCCAGTAGTCTGGACGGGGACGCCGTACCTGTCAGACCGGAGAATTCTTCTAGCCGATAACGGGCCTCTTTGACGATGTTGGCGATGTCATAGGTGTTTGAGAACTGTTCGTTCGAATGGGTCATATAGGTCTCCTTTTGCCCATGCCGCGGGATTGCGGCGTTTGAGAAGGAGATTCGAGAATTCCGCAAACGGATGCCGTTGCAGTGGTGGGAAAAAAGGTGGGACAATACAAATCACGTCAGTATTAATCATTTTTTATCAATACTTTGGATGATTTATCTGGCGCACCTGAGAGGATTCGAACCTCTGGCCTCTGCCTTCGGAGGGCAGCGCTCTATCCAGCTGAGCTACAGGTGCGTCGGGTTGCGTATAGGCGCTTTGATCTGGCCTCGCAAGCGCGGAGCGCCGGGCGGGTCTTGCGGTGAAAGCGAGGCATGTTATTCATGAGTAAACCGGGGGATGGGTATGCGGCGCTGTTTGATCTGGGCTTTGACGATGCTTGCGCTGACATGCGCCGTCCAGGCGCAGGACCCGGTCGACGAATCCGCGCTGGACGGCATTGTCGAGAGCATCAGCCGCGCTGCTCCGGACGAACCGGTGAAGGTCGGGGTCGGCATCAAGATCATGCAGATTGCCGGTGTCGACCAGCAGGCCGAGAACTTTACCGTCGTGGCCCGCATACGGCTGGCGTGGAACGATCCCGAACTAGTGTTCGACATCGCGGATTACCCGCTGGGCCTGCGCAGTATGTCGGTGCCGGATTTCAAGAAATTCGCCCGGGAGAACGGGATCAACGTGCCGCTGGCGATCTTCGAGAATGTCCAGAAACGGACATTCACCAAATCGGCGGCCGTGGGCTGGAACCAGGACGGGGACGCGTTCGTTGCAGGTGAATATGTGCTGACGCTGCAGGCGCCGGACTTCAACTTTCGCCAGTATCCTTTTGATAAGCAAAAGTTCTATGTGAGACTGCTGCTCAACGCGCCGACCTCGTTCTTCCAGTATGTCCCACTTGAGGGATTTAGCGGGCTTGCCTCCGTTCTGGGCGAGGAAGAGTGGATCATCCGATCAACATGGGAAGAGGTCGACGAGACAGAGGCCATCGCGGGTTGGCAGGCCTCGCGCTTTTCGTTCGGGATGAGCGCCGATCGCCATCTGGTCTATTACTGGATGCGCATCTTCTTTCCTCTGCTTCTGCTCAGCCTCGTGACCTGGGCGAACCTGTTTCTGGAGGAGTACCGCCGCCGGATCGACATTGCGGGGGCCAACCTGCTGGCGTTCATCGCCTTCAGCTTCACAATCTCCGGTGACCTGCCAAGACTGGGCTACGTGACCTTTCTGGATGCGTTGCTGATGGCCATGTTTCTGGTGAATGCCGCCTCGGTGGCCTACAACGTCATGCTGCGAAAACTGTCGATCACAGAACGGGACGCCAAGGCGCGTCACATAGACTGGCATGTGACATACTGGGGCTATCCGCTGATGAGTTTTCTGATCGTTCTGTCGCTGGTCGTCGTGTTCTTTGTCTGACAGAGGCTGAACCCGCCGAAGGAGGCCGCGGTGCTATCGGATCTTTTTGGCCGGTGCAGCCGCTGTGCGCCCCGGACGGACCCCATTCATCAGAAGACGCAAGCGACAAGATCCGCCGCATCTTGCCGGTCCGTGTCGACAAACGCCCGGGCGCGCCGCGGATCTGATCCTGCTCCGGCGGCCGGGGGCTTTCGGGTGTCAGGCCCCAAACAGCTCGTGCGCCAGTTCCAGCGCGTCGATCAGGACGTCGATCTCGGCCTCGGTGTTGTACATCGCGAATGACGCCCGGCAGGTCGCGGTGACCCCCAGGTGATCCATCAGTGGCCCGCAACAATGGTGCCCCGCACGGACTGCGACGCCGCGCTTGTCCAGAATCGTCGACACGTCATGGGCATGGGCCGCGCCGTCCAGCGTGAAAGAAATGATCGCCGCCTTGTCGGGTGTCGTCCCCTGAACCTGCAGCCAGTTGAGCCTGCCCAGTCGGGCCATGGCGTAGTCGCGCAAACGATCTTCATGGGCGGCGATGCGGTCCATCCCGAGCCCCATCATGTATTCAAGCGCAACGCCCAGCCCGATTGTCTGAACGATGCCGGGCGTGCCGGCTTCGAATTTCATTGGCGGGTTTGCGTAAACCACACTGTCCTTGTGGACCTCACGGATCATGTCGCCCCCACCCATGAAGGGGCGCATCTGTGACAGCCGGTCCGAACGCACGAAGATCGCACCGGACCCCGACGGACCGTACAGCTTGTGACCTGTGATGGCGTAGAAATCACACCCCATCTCATCGAGGTCGAGCGGCATATGTACCGCCGCCTGACTGCCATCAATCAGAACCGGAACACCCTGCAGCCGGGCGGCGTCGCAGATCGCCTTGACATCCACCCGGGTGCCCAGAACATTCGACAGATGCGTGATCGCGATCAGCTTTGTTCTTGGTCCGATGGCGTCGATCACCCGCTGCGGATCAAGCGCGCCTGTTGCGTCCACATCGACCCAGTTCAGCACCACACCCTGACGTTCACGCAGAAAATGCCAGGGCACGATATTGGCATGATGCTCCATAACGCTGAGCACAATCTCGTCGCCCGCCTCCATCCGGGGCATGGCCCACCCATAGGCGACCATGTTGATCCCTTCTGTCGTACCGGTGTTCAGAACAATCTGACGCTCATCGGCCACGCCCAGGAACCGGGCGATGACACCGCGCACGGCTTCGTACTTTTCGGTGGCGAGGTTCGACAGAAAATGCAGGCCGCGATGAACGTTGGCATATTCCATTGAATAGGCACGCGTGATCGCGTCGATCACGGCCTGAGGCTTCTGGGCCGACGCCCCGTTGTCCAGATAGACCAGCGGCTTTCCATTTACCTCCCGGGCGAGAATTGGAAAGTCGCGGCGAACCGAGTCCACATTCAGCATCTCAAACCCCCGGTATTGCACCAACGAACAGGCTGCCCAAAAGCGTCATGACAAGCGTCATGCCGATCATCACTCCAATAAAGGATAAGACCAGAACGCCGGCGGACTTGAGCAGGCTCCCGAACCGATGCGCCTCGTCGACATAGCTCAGCAGTGACCACAAAAGCCATCCGACAAAGGCAATGAAGGCAACCGAGGCCACAAGCGGAAAGACAAGGCCCACGACGGTGATTCCGGTCAGCAGGACAAAACTGACAATCTGCAAAAGCGTGACAACGGTCAGGACGTCGCCAAGACCACCCTGTCCGCCCATCTGCCGCCCGACCCAGTAGACAACATAGATGGCAAGCATCGCCTGCCCCATGCGGATGATCGCCGCAAGCACCGGACTGGTGAAGACCGGTGATGTCAACAACAGCTGGCCAAATTCGTCATCGGGGATCGGCACGATCCGCAGCAGCATCGACATGATCAAGGAGGTCAGCACCACCACCAGCGCGAGGGCGATCCACACGGCGCGCTCCTGTACGCCAAGGGCAATCGCCTGCCGGGCTGCGTCGCGCGGGCTGCGCAACGCGGTCGTAAAGATCGGGACAAGGACAGCCGTGTTCATTTTACGCCCCACGCCGCTTCGCTCAGGCTCGATATCCATATGAAAAGAAACACAATCAACCACACACTCCAGACCCCGACAAGAGCCGGCCCAGGTCCGACAAAACCTGCAACCAAACCCTGAAGCAGCTTCAGGGGGGTTGCCGCCAGAAACGCCCAGAACAACGAGACGCGGGCGTCCAGCCCCGAGATTTTAACCTTGAACAGACGTAGAACCAAACGGCTCATTGCCGCAAGCGCATAGAGCAGCAAAGGCAAAAGGAACACCCACGCAAAAAGCGACGCTGACATCAACGCCTCGAACTTTGCATCGGTGATATCCGCGGGCACCGACAGTGCCTCGATCGGACGCACCGATCCTGCCTCGGCCAGAATGGCCGCTTCAAAGTCCGGATCCGGTTCGTTCGCCTGACGCATGAGCCCGGGCAGCTGGGACACAAATCCAAGCACCGATCCAAGTGCCAGGTAGACAAAGGCTATGCGCTCATCGACGCCTTTCGCCAGCTTTCTGGCCATCACGCGCCGCGGCCGCCTGTATGACGCGACGATATCCGACGTGACCGGCATCAGCGACGGTGGCGCTCCAGCCAGGCAGACAGACGGCCGGTGATTTCCTCCCGCAGGACGGGATCCTCTATTTCGTCAACGGCTTCTGCCAGAAAGGCCAGAGTCATCAGATCGGTGGCTTCCGCCTTGGAAATGCCGCGCGCCCTGAGATAGAACAGGCCCTCTTCGTCGATTGCTCCCGACGTCGAGCCATGAGAGCACGCAACGTCGTCGGCATAGATCTCAAGCTCGGGCTTGGCCAGAAACTCGCTGTCTTCATCCAGCAGAAGGGACTGGCTGATCTGGTAGCCATCGGTTTTCTGCGCGCCGGGCTTGACCAGAATCTTGCCCTGAAACACGCCGCACGCGCCGTTGCGCAACACTTTCTTGAACACCTGACGGCTTTCGCAGTTCACCGCATCATGCGTGACAAAGACCGTATCGTCGTGGTGAAACTGGCCGTCGCCGACACAGGCACCCGCGACATGCGCCACGGCATCATCCCCGGTCAGTTCCAGCACGACCTCGTTGCGCGTGAGAACGCCATTGGCCGTGAGGGTGAAGGACTTGAACACGCTCTTCTTGCCCAGACGGGCAAAGATATGGCTGACCGCGCGCCGTTCGTGATCCCGGCCCATCGTGCGGACATGGTGGAACGTGGCCCCGTCCGCAATCTCGACTTCCATGGATTTGTTGAAGCGCGCGGCGGCAGGTCCGTTTTCCAGCAATGTCAGCTCCGCTCCTTCATCGAGCTTTATGACATGGTGGAGAACCGCATCGGATGACTCCGAGTTATGATGATAAATCAGGTTGATCGGGCGCGGCGCCCGCTCCTTGACGTGGATCAGAACGCCATCGGTCGCCATTGCCGTGTTCAGGGCGGCCAGCGGGCGCTCGACCGGGTCCTGCCCGCGCGTTTCGAGCACGCCGTAGATGTCGCGTGCCCAGTGGATATCCGCCTGCTCTGCCTCGCTGAGCCGCTCGATCGTCACGCCTGCCCCCTCCAGCGGGTCGCTGGCCTGTGCATCAAAGACACCATCAACGAACACGATCCGCACACGGTCCACCGCATGGAACATCGGCGTTTCGCCAGAGTCGAAGATCGCGGCCCGCGGGGCCACGGGCTGAACCAGCGTGTCAGGGCGCGTGTACTTCCAGTACTCATCGCGTCCGGCCGGCAGACCCATCTGCCGCACACGCGCCAGCGCCGCGTCGCGGGCAGCGCGCGCCCAGCCGCCGAATGCGGGCATGGTCATCCCGGCAAGCCGGGCCTCTGTTGCGTCCGCTTTGCTTCTGGGCAGCGCCATTACGCGACCTCCGCCAGAATGTCGGCGTAACCATTGGTTTCAACCTCGAGCGCCAGTTCCGGCCCGCCGCTTTTCACAATCCGGCCATCGGCCATGATGTGCACCACATCCGGTTTGATGTGATCGAGCAGGCGCTGATAATGCGTGATCACCAGAAAGGCGCGGCCCGCATCGCGCAATGCGTTCACCCCGTCCGCCACCAGCTTCATTGCATCGACATCAAGCCCGGAATCGGTTTCGTCAAGAATGCACATTTTCGGCTCAAGAACCGCCATCTGCAGGATTTCGTTGCGTTTCTTTTCTCCGCCAGAGAACCCCACATTGACAGGCCGCTTGAGCATGTCACCCTCGATCTGCAACTCCCGGCCCTTCTCGCGCACCAGTCTGAGGAAATCCGTCGCGCTCATTTCGTCCTCGCCGCGGGCCTTGCGCTGCGCATTGAGCGCGGTGCGCAGAAACGTCATGTTGCCCACGCCGGGGATCTCGACCGGATACTGAAACGCCAGAAAAAGCCCGGCCGCCGCACGCTCTTCAGGCTCCATGTCGAGGATGTCCTCGCCCTCGAGCGTGGCGCTGCCACCCGTCACCTCGTAGCCATCGCGACCCGACAGCACATAGCTCAGCGTCGACTTGCCCGACCCGTTCGGCCCCATGATGGCATGCACCTTGCCGGCATCAACGCTCAAATCCACGCCTTTCAGAATGGTCTTTTCCTCTTCTTCAAGGTCCACGGTCAGTCCTTTGATCTCCAACATGGATCGTCCTCTTTCTCTTGTTGTCCGCCCGATTACGGCCGTGTCATCATTTCGATCACATCTGCCAGCCATTCCGGTTGCAGCGGTATCGGTGTCACATCGAACGCCGCCAGACGGCCGGTCATCTCCGGCTTGCCCAGATAACGTTCGATGCGGTGATAGTGTTGCCTGCGCAGATAGTCGTCGATCAGCACCCTGACAGGGCGCTCAGAGCGCAACGCCGCCGCCAGGGCACAGCCGGTGCGAAAGCGGCCATCGACCAGCACGACGTCGGGTTGGCGGAACCCGTCGCGATCCCAGACCGACAGAGGGTAGCGCGCGAATTTCAGATGCTGCGCGGGGTCGCTGGGATAACCCCATTCCCGCGTCGGACCGATATCGCACCAGACAATCTCGACCTGCGTGCCGGCTGCGGGCGGATTTTCCTCAAACCAGCGACGCATCATACGCGCCCAGGCCTTGTCACTTTCCACCGAAATCACGTGTTTTCCCGGCATTTCGGCGGCCAGAATGGTCGACCCGCCTGATCCGTACTCCAGAACGACGCTGGCCGCGGCATAGGCTGCGCGCAGGGCCTCGGCCTCGGGTGCCGGCAGTGTCAGGTCCGGCCGGGTGATGACGCCTGTCCCCGCCATGTCAGGCCGCCACACTCATTCGTCGCACGCTCCCGCGTCATCCTCGCAATAGCCGCTCCAGCGTGCCACGGCCCGCTGGGTGCCGGCCGCCATGGCGGCGGCCATCATGAGCAGCACGAACCAGACCCAGAACGAGGCCAGCGCCGCGGGATGCACAAGCGATGCCCCGATGAAACCGATGATGAACACAATCGGAAACACCAGCCCGCCCTCGCGCGTGCCGTCCAGGTCGGACACGACAGGACGTTTGATCCTGGGCCGATCCCTGTCCCGGGATCCGTCATTTCCGTTGATGCTGATCATTCCCAAGCCCGCTCGCCCCGGTGTTGCGCGCGTACCATCCGACGCCGTGCGCTCTGCGATTAACCCACGCTTCCCTCAAGCGAGATCGCAACAAGCTGCTGCGCCTCCATGGCAAACTCCATCGGCAGCGCCTGCAGCACGTCCTTGCAGAAGCCATTGACCACAAGCGCCACGGCCTCTTCCTCATCCATTCCGCGCTGACGGCAATAGAACAGCTGATCGTCATC
The DNA here is from genome assembly GCA_039028815.1 of Pseudomonadota bacterium. Lineage (GTDB taxonomy): Bacteria > Pseudomonadota > Alphaproteobacteria > Rhodobacterales > Rhodobacteraceae > Roseovarius. The sequence goes on along the minus strand of JBCCHI010000003.1, from coordinate 60,382 downwards.
GACCTTTGATGTCGTCGCCTCGTGCTCCACCCGGCTGGAATTGTTGCGCACCTCGATATAGGGCACGGTGTGCGCCCCGCATCTGTCGCCGATCAGCAAGCTGTCACACTGGGTGTAGTTGCGGCTGTCCCTGGCCTTGGGGCGCATGCTGACCAGCCCGCGATAGGTGTTCTGGGCCTGGCCCGCGCTGATCCCCTTGGACACAATGCGGCTTTTGGTGTTCTTGCCCATATGTATCATCTTGGTGCCGGTATCGGCCTGCTGATGATTGTTTGTGATCGCGATCGAGTAGAACTCGCCCTGGCTCTGATCCCCCTGCAGAATGCAGGACGGATACTTCCACGTAACAGCCGAGCCGGTTTCCACCTGGGTCCACATCACCTTGGACCGGTCGCCGCGGCAATCGGCGCGCTTGGTCACAAAATTGTAGATCCCGCCCTTGCCATTCTCGTCACCCGGGTACCAGTTCTGCACGGTCGAGTACTTCACCTCGGCGTCTTCCTCGACGATGATCTCGACCACCGCCGCATGCAGCTGGGCTGTGTCGCGCTGCGGGGCGGTGCAGCCTTCCAGATAGCTGACATACGACCCCTTGTCGGCAATGATCAGGGTCCGCTCGAACTGACCTGTATTCTCGGCGTTGATGCGGAAATAGGTGCTCAGCTCCATCGGACAGCGCACGCCGGGCGGCACATAGACGAAAGAGCCGTCGGAAAAGACGGCGCTGTTCAGCGTTGCGTAATAGTTGTCGCTGACAGGCACCACCGTGCCCAGATACTTGCGGACAAGATCGGGATGCGTCCGGATCGCTTCGGAAATCGGGCAGAAGATGACCCCGGCCTGTTCCAGTTCCTTTTTGAACGTGGTGCCCACCGACACGCTGTCAAACACCGCATCCACTGCCACCTTGCGGCCCTCCGACGGCGCGCCCTCCGCGTCCTCCACACCGGCAAGGATCATCTGCTCGCGCAGCGGAATACCTAGCTTTTCATAGGTTTCCAGAAGCTTGGGATCGACCTCGTCAAGCGATTTGGGTTTCTGCTCCATGCTCTTGGGACGCGCGTAGTAGTACTGATCCTGAAAGTCGATCGCGGGATAGTCGACCATCGCCCAGGTCGGCTCGGTGGATTTGAGCCATCGCGCATACGCCTTCAGGCGCCACTGCGTCATCCACTCCGGTTCGCCGTTCTTCTCTGAAATCAGACGCACGATGTCCGGTGTCAGCCCCTTGGGGGCGTACTCCATCTCGATCTCGGTTTCCCAGCCGTACTTGTAGGTGCTCATCTCGCGCACCGCCGCGACCGTTTCCTCGTCGACACCGTCCTTGACGAGTGTCGTGTCCTCCTGTGCAGCCATGCGCATGGTGTCCTTGTCTGCTCCGCCGTCCATTACATCACGCCTTTCATGCCGCCTTCGTCAGGTGTTTGTCATATGCGGCACGCCAGGATCTGGCAAAGCCGATAACCTCGTCTTCCGTCGTTTCCGGACCCAGCGAAATGCGAATGGCGCTGGCCGCCGCATCCGGTTCGTATCCCATCGCCGCAAGAACGCGGCTGCTTCGCACCTTCCCGCTGGAACACGCAGAGCCCGCAGAAATGGCATAGCCCGCCAGATCCATGACCATCACCTGCGTCTCACCCTTCCAGCCGGGTGCGATCAGACATGTCGTGTTGGGCAAACGCGCCTGATCCCGCCCCACAAAAATAGGCGGGTTTTGCCCGGCCTCAATAGCACTTTCTAGAATCTTTCTAAGATTCTCGACGCGCGCCCACACGCCGTCCGAAAGATCGCGCTCCGCGGCCTCGGCCGCGGCGCCAAATCCGGCGATGCCGGCAACGTTTTCCGTCCCCGACCGGCGGCGCATTTCCTGCCCGCCGCCCAGGCTCAACGGCGGCACATCCAGCCCCGGCCGGACAATCAGCGCCCCCACGCCCTTGGGTCCCCCCAGCTTGTGCGCGGACAGAATCGCCAGATCCGCGCCGGACCACGCAAACGAAAACGGCACCCGCCCGACCGCCTGCGTGATATCAAGCAACATCAGCGTCTCCGCCGCGTCCGGCCAGGTCAGAATGCCGGTCTCCGAGTTGGCCAGCCCCATCGCCCGGATCGCCGGCCTGTCCGAGGGCGCATGCTGCGCCCACACCGCGTCATGCGCCGTCGGATCAACGTCCACGCCCGCGCCGCGCCACGCCTCCAGGACACGCGCAGCCTCCGTTGCGCCCGAGGTGAACACCACGTCCCGGGGGGCGCATCCGACAGCCTGCGCCACCTGAGCGCGCGCGCGCTCTACACTGGCCCGCGCCGCGCGCCCCTCGGCATGCACGCTGGACGGATTGCCGGTCAGATCGAACGCCGTCTGCATCGCCGCGCGCGCCTCCGGCCGCAGCGGCGCGGTGGCATTGTAATCCAGATACACCCGCGCGCTCATCACACGCCCTCCGGGCGCACCACAGCCGCGCACCCCGCCTTCATCTTTCCGAAAATACTCACACGCAACGGGCGCGACCGGTGCACAGCCGCGATCAGGCGCACCGCCAGCCCGCTCATTCGTCGTCCACCACGGAGAGCAGGCTCGGCACGGCCGGGCACGGCGCCAGCGAATTCTGCACCACATCGCTCAACCGTGTCTGGTGCAGAAAGACGTAGACCTGCGCGCTCAACCCTTCCCACAGACGATTGGTCATACTTTGCGCCCGCGATCCGCTGTTGCCGCCGGACGCGCCCGCCCCCTTGTGCAGCGCGTCTATCGTTTCGTCCACCGCCGCCAGAACATCGACCACGCGAATATCCGATGGCGGTCTCGACAGCCGGTAGCCACCGCCCGGCCCGCGGGTCGACGTCACCAGCTTCGCGCGCCGCAGCTTGACGAACAGCTGTTCGAGATAGGGCAAGGAGATCGACTGCCGCCTTGCGATCTCCGCCAGGCTGACGAGGTCTTCGTCCGATTGCAGGGCGATGTCGGTCAGGGCAACCATGGCATAGCGCCCCTTGGTGCTCAGTTTCATGATCCCATCCCAGTCCTGCGAACGAAAAATCAAGCGGGGTCAGATTATTGACCTTGCGGTGGCTTCGTCTTATCTCGCGCTTAACGCGGTCGGATGACCGTCTGTAACTCTTTAGAATAATTCTAAGATGCTTTCCCAACTGCGTCAAGCAAAGGAGCATCAAAAGAACCCAGGGGGACGCATATGCCAGAGGTCATCTTTCCCGGCCCGGAGGGCCGTCTGGAAGGCCGGTACCATCCGCAGCGAGAACGTGACGCCCCGATCGCCATCATCCTGCATCCGCATCCGCAGTTTGGCGGCACGATGAACAACAAGGTGGTCTACAACCTGCACTATGCCTTCTACAACATGGGCTTCACCGTGCTGCGGTTCAATTTTCGCGGTGTCGGGCGCAGTCAGGGCGAATACGATCAGGGTGTGGGGGAACTCTCTGACGCCGCATCAGCGCTCGATTACCTGCAATCCATGAACAACAACTCCAAGCATTGCTGGGTCGCGGGCTTCAGTTTCGGGGCCTGGATCGGCATGCAGCTGCTGATGCGCCGGCCCGAGATCACCGGGTTCGTCTCGGTGTCGCCGCCCGCCAACATGTACGATTTTTCCTTCCTGGCCCCCTGCCCGTCATCGGGGCTGATCATCAACGGCACCAAGGACCGTGTGGCGCCACCCGCGGACACCCATGCCCTGGTGAACAAGCTGCACGAACAGCAGGGCATCACCATCACCCACGAAGAGCTGGACGGCTCCGGTCACTTCTTTGAAGAACCCTACATGGACGGGATGATCGACACGGTGACCACCTATGTCAAACGCCGCCTGACCGAGACCACGAGGTAACAGCAGCATGGGTGTCACCGAAGATCTTGCTGACGAACTGGCGCTGTCGGTCATCAAGTATGTGGATGCGTCCGGAGACAGCCAGATCGAATCCGATATCGTCAAGGTTCTGGGCGCGACGTCCCAGACGGCGGAAGAGGCCTTTCTGACCTCCATGCGCGTCAGACGCGCCAACCTGGCGGCACGCGCCCTGCTGGTGGAGCGGGTGAAGGCGTTCAAGGCCAGGCAGGCGACGGACACCGAAGACCCTGGTCCCGACCAGCGGTGAGCAGCAGTAACCGCCCGCAAACATCCTTACACGCCAGCGACGGACTGGAGTAATTCGGGAAAGATGAAGGCAGGGGGCGGGGCGCGCGCGCCCGGATTGCAGAGGATGCGGCCTGTGGGGACTGGCCTTTGCCTCCGGCGCCCGGTTCGGGTGCGCGGGCGCGCCGCATCGTTTCGCGACAGACCTGAATTACAAAGTGTCGCGAAATGCCGTGCATCGTTCCTATGCTGTGCACCCTTAGCCTTCAGCTTATGTTTCAGATCAAAGGCAAAAGGCCTTAGCGCGTAGGCGCGCCCCGCAGCTTGTCGGCCAGATCCCGGGCGATGGCGAAGGCACCCTTGATCTTGTCGGCGTCCTTTTTCCAGTCGCGGCGCACCACGATCTTGTTGTCGCGCACCCTGGCCAGCCCGTTCTGGGCCTTGATGAAATCCACCAGACCCTCGGGGCGGGCGAACTTGTCGTTGTGAAACTGAATCGTTGCGCCACGCGGCCCGCCATCAAGCTTGGCAATGCCCGCGCGCTTGCACATGGCCTTGATGCGCACCACCAGCAACAGGGTATTGACCTCACGCGGCAGTTTGCCGAACCGGTCGATCAGTTCGGCGGCAAAGCCTTCGAGTTCCACTTTGGACGACAAGGCGCTCAGACGACGGTAAAGCCCCAGCCTGACATCCAGATCGGGCACATAGGTTTCCGGGATCAGGACCGACACGCCCAGATTGATCTGCGGCGCCCACTGGCCATCGTCCTCGGACAGCCCCTCCATCTGCCCGGCCCTGATCTTGGCAATCGCCTCTTCCAGCATGCTCTGATACAGTTCGTAGCCCACATCGCGCATCTGGCCGGATTGTTCCTCTCCCAACAGGTTTCCGGCCCCGCGAATGTCCAGGTCCTGGCTCGCCAGACTGAAGCCCGCCCCCAGCGTATCGAGGCTGCCCAGCACGCGCAGGCGCTTTTCGGCGGTAGCGGTCAGCCTCACGCGCGGCCGGGTGGTCAGATAGGCGTAGGCCCGCGCCTTCGAGCGGCCTACGCGGCCACGGATCTGATACAGCTGCGCCAGACCGTACATGTCGGCGCGATGGACAATCATCGTGTTGGCTGTCGGAATATCGAGCCCGGACTCGACGATCGTCGTGGCGAGCAGCACATCGTGTTCGCCATCGTAAAAGGCGTTCATCCGGTCATCGAGATCCCGGGCGGGCATCTGGCCGTGGGCCACGACGACACTGACCTCGGGCACATGATCGCGCAGAAACTCCTCGATTTCGGGAATGTCGGAGATCCGGGGAACCACAAAAAAGCTCTGCCCGCCGCGATAATGTTCACGCAGCAACGCCTCGCGTATGGTCACGGTGTCGAATTCGCTGACATAGGTGCGGATAGACAGCCTGTCGACCGGGGGGGTGCCGATGATCGACAGATCGCGCACCCCGCTCAGCGACAGCTGCAGCGTGCGCGGAATGGGTGTGGCTGTCAGGGTCAGAACATGCACTTCGGACCGCAGGGATTTCAGCCGCTCCTTATGCGCCACACCAAAACGCTGCTCTTCGTCGACAACCACAAGACCAAGGTCCTTGAATTTCACGGTCCTGGCGAGAACCGCGTGGGTGCCCACGACAATATCAATCGTGCCATCGGCAAGCCCGGCGCGCGTCCTGCCGGCATCGGCGGACGAAACAAAGCGCGACAGAGGGCGCACGGATACCGGAAAGCCCCGGAACCGGTCCGCGAAGCTTTGGAAGTGCTGACGCGCGAGCAAGGTGGTGGGCGCGATCACCGCGACCTGCCGGCCCGACATGGCGGCCACAAACGCCGCCCGCATCGCGACCTCGGTCTTGCCGAATCCAACATCGCCGCACACCAGCCGGTCCATCGGGCGGCCGCTTTCGAGATCGGTCAGCACATCCTCGATCGCACGGTGCTGGTCGTCGGTTTCCTGATAGGGAAAGCGCGCGCAAAACGCCTCCCACGCGTGATGTTCGGCCTCCAGCACAGGCGCCTTGCGCAATGCGCGTTCCGCCGCAATCCGGATCAGCCGGTCGGCCATCTCGCGGATGCGTTCCTTCAGCCGCGCCTTCTTGGCCTGCCAGGCCCCGCCGCCAAGCCGGTCAAGCAGGCCTTCCTCATGACCGTACCGGCTGAGCAGCTCGATGTTCTCGACCGGCAGGTAGAGCCTGGCGCCTTCGGCATAGTCGAGCGCCAGACATTCATGCGCGGCCCCGGCGGCGGTCACGACCTCCAGCCCCTGATACCGCCCGATCCCGTGATCGACATGCACCACCAGATCGCCGGGTGTCAGGCTCTGGGCCTCTGACAGAAAGTTTTCTGCCCGGCGCCGCTTTTTCGGTGCACGGATCAGCCGCTCACCCAGTATATCCTGCTCGGCGATCACGGTCAGGTCGGGCGCCTCGAACCCCGCTTCCAGCGCCCAGACTGCCAGATGCAGCCCGCGTTTGCCCAGATCAGCGGCACGACGCACGGTCACCGCGCCCAGAAGCCCCTCGTCCTCGACCAGCCCCTCAAGACGCGTACGCGCGCCTTCCGAATAGGCGGCCAACACCACCGGACCTTCGGCGGATTTCACCTCAACATGATCTTTCAGAACGCTGAAAAGATTTACGTTTTCCTGCTTGCGTTCCGGCGCGAAGTTGCGGCCCGCGCGCGCGCCGGCATCCACCACGCCGGGCCCGGGCGCCTGCGGCAGAGGCGAAAAGGACAGCACGCGACGATCACGCGTCACGGTCTGCCAGGCGGTCTCGTCAAGATAAAGCTGGTCGGGGGGCAGCGCCTTGTAGGCGGTCTCCTGGGCGCGGCGCTGTGTGGCGGCGTGCCGGCGTGCCTCGTATTGGTCGGCCACCATTTCCCAGCGGGCGGCGCGTGCGGCGTCGCTCTGATCGTCAAGCGTGACCGACGCACCGGGCAGATAGTCAAAGAGCGTCTCCAGCCGCGCGTGGAAAAGAGGCAGCCAATGCTCCATTCCGGCGTGTTTGCGCCCGGCGCTCACGGCTTCGTAAAGCGCGTCGTCACTGCCGCCCGCGCCAAACTCGATCCGGTAGTTCTGCCGGAACCGCGTGACGGCGGCCTCGTCAAGAATGACTTCACTGACCGGGGCAAGCTTGATCGTGTCGCGGCGTTCCGTCGTGCGTTGCGTGACCGGATCGAACTGGCGCACACCGTCCAGCACATCGCCGAAGAGATCCAGCCGAACCGGGCCGGTCTCGCCGGGCGGAAAGATGTCGATGATGCCGCCACGCACGGCATAGTCGCCGGGTTCCATCACGGTCGGCGCCTGCGTGAAGCCCATGCGCACAAGAAAGGACCTGAGCGCCGTTTCGTCGATTCGCTGATCGACATGCGCGGAAAACGCGGCCTCGCGCAGAACCCCGCGTGCGGGCACGCGCTGTGTTGCGGCATTCAAGGTCGTCAGAAGAACGAACTGCGATGGCGCCTCGTGGATCAGCGCGGCCAGCGTGGCCATGCGGGCGGCGGCAATGTCGGCATGTGGCGACACGCGGTCATAGGGCAGACAATCCCAGCCAGGAAACCGCAGGATCGCGGTATCGGGCGCAAAAAAGCGCAGCGCGTCATCCATGGCCTGCAGGCGTTTGTCGTCCCGCGCCACGTGAATGACACCACCCCCGGCGCGCGCGACCTCGTTGAGAACCAGTTTCGCGTCGTACCCTTCAGGGGCGCCCCCGGTTCTGATGCGCTCTGGTCCCGTCATGCCGCGCCGCCTCAGTATCCGAAGGGGCCGTTTGCGAAGTTCTGCAACATGCCCCACATCGCGGTGACAAAGATCGACAGCATTCCGATGGCCTGAGTCGCGACCCTGTGGCGGTGCAGCCTGCGATACAGTGCGTCATCCGACAGCGCGTCGCGGCGGATGATCCGTGCGGTGCGCAAGGAGAGCAGTCCGAGGATCGACAGAGGCAACGCAAGCAGAAAGACCGCCTGGGAAAACTCGTTGTTGTAGACAAACCCCAGAAGACCCAGCGTTGTCAGCGTGAAAAACACCACGGCGCACAAAAACAGCCCGGCCTGTTCGGCAATCATCACGATCCGGTTGCAGTTGATGCGCACGAGATCCTGCAGATCCGCGACCCTTTGCGCGGCATCCTCCGCCTGCCGTCCCACGCTTTTGCGGGCGCGCACCACCATATCCCAGGGCACGCCAATCACCCAATGGCTGACGGTCGACCACAGCACGGCCAGCACAATCCAGAACCAGAGGTTGCTGAAACTGCGCATGTCAATCAGCTCGAATATCTTCTCGATAATGTCCAAGACCGGCCCGTGGTTGATGCGCGCGCCCCATCTAGCGCCCGTTTTCGGAAATTCCCACCCTTGAGGCAGGGCGTTTTCCATGCCACTGGTGACATCAGACTGCAAGAACCAAGACCTGTATCATGCCAAGACATCCGGCACCGCATCCTGCACCCTTCCCGACCTCGCGCTTGCGCAGGCTGCGTGGATCGCCCCAGATCCGGGCGCTGGTCGCGGAAACCCGGCTGTCACCCGCCGACTTTATCTGGCCCGTTTTCGTGCGGGACGGCGAAGGTCTGGAAGAGCCGGTGCCCTCAATGCCCGGCGTCGTCCGCCGCAGCGTCGACCGCGTGGTCGAGGCGGCGCGTGAGGCCGCGGCGCTGAACATTCCGGCGATCTGCCTGTTTCCCTATACCTCTGCCGAGAACCGGACCACCGATTGCGCCGAGGCGTGGAATCCGGACAATCTGTCGAATCGCGCCACCCGCGCGATAAAGGCGGCCGTGCCGGACATTCTGGTGATGACCGACGTCGCACTTGACCCCTATTCCGACACTGGACATGACGGCTTTGTCGAAGACGGACGCATTCTGAACGATGAAAGCGTCGCCGCGCTGGTCAGTCAGGCGCTCAGCCAGGCGGAGGCCGGTGTCGACATCATCGGACCATCCGACATGATGGACGGCCGCATTGGCGCGATCCGTGATGCGCTGGAGGCCGCCGGGCATCAGGATGCCATGCTTCTGAGTTATGCGGCCAAATACGCCTCGGCGTTCTATGGCCCGTTTCGCGATGCCGTCGGCGCGTCCTCGGCGCTGAAGGGCGACAAGAAAACCTACCAGATGGACCCGTCCAACTCTGACGAGGCCCTGCGCTGCGTGGCGCGCGACCTTTCCGAAGGGGCGGATCTGGTCATGGTCAAACCGGGCATGCCCTATCTCGACATTTGCCGCCGCGTGAAGGACACGTTCGGCGTGCCGACCTATGCCTATCAGGTGTCGGGCGAGTACGCGATGATCATGGCGGCCGTGCAGAACGGGTGGCTTGAGCATGAGCGCGCCATGATGGAGAGTCTGACCGCGTTCAAGCGCGCCGGATGCGACGGCATTCTGACGTATTTCGCGCCGGACGCCGCCCGTCTCCTGAATTTCTGCTAGTGCGATAGCGGGCAAAGCTTCGCCGATCTTGTGTTTACACACAATGTGTGGTGACAGTGGGACCATACGCGCCTATACTTGCGCGAGGCCGGCAGACAAGACCGGAGCGGTTCAGACATAAATCAGACAAGACAGGCATTCTGATGACACATCTCTCGCGACGCAGTTTCACCATTGGGGCGCTCGCCACGGCACCGGTTCTGGCGGCTTGTGGCAATCCGGTTGGCAATTCCAACGCGCAGAAGATCGACGCCCGTGTCGATGCCACGCTGAATTACCTCTTTGACACGTATCCCGGCGCACAGAGCGTGGCAGAGAAATCGGTCGGGCAACTTGTCATGCCGCTGGTCACCGAAGCGGGCTTCGTGTTCGGCGCGGGCTATGGCCGGGGGGCCTTGCGGGTCAACGGCGCAACGGTTGATTTTTACTCCGCCACAACAGGCAGTGTGGGCCTGCAGATCGGCGCCCAGCAATATGCGCATGTTCTGTTCTTCATGACCGAGGAATCGCTGTCAGAGTTCCGGCGCGCCTCCGGCTGGACGGCCGGTGCGGATATCCAGTACGTCTTTTCCGATCGCGGGGAAAACCTGAGGACCGATACCATCACGCTCACAAAGCCGGTGGTCGCCGTGATCTTCGGTCAGGCCGGTGCGCTGGCCGGCGTATCGCTGGAAGGCACAAAGTACACCCGCATCATCCCCTGAATGACACCGGGTCTATCGCGACGCCGTCATGGCGTCGCCGGTCGCCGTCACGGTCCGGTAATCGCTGGGCTGATAGGGCGCAACCAGCTCGGCCAACGGTGCAAGGACGCCGCGCTTGCGCATCGGGTCGAGACCCATATCGGTCATAAGCTCGTCAAGATAATGCTGGAGATGCACGATCAGCCGGGCCGCGCGCGCGTGGCTGAAGGGCATCCAGCTGCGTTTCCAGGCACGCATCCGGTCGATCTCTGTGCGCTGGGCATCGGCATCTGGCAGGGCGTGGCGCCCGGCAATCAGCGCGGCGAGCCAGCAGGCCTGCATGCGGTAGGCCAGCATGTTCGATACGGTCGACGCGTACCCCACGAACGCCAGCCGGGGCACATTCGGATGCAGCATCTGACGGTACAGGTAAAACCCGTCATCCGCCGCGCCGAGACGGGTGTGCAGATCGGGTGGCAGGAACCCGTAATCGCTGCGCCACCCCGTCGCGAAAACGACCCGATCAACGGTCAGTTGCGTTCCGTCCGACAACTCCACGCCGCTTCGTGTAAAGCGCTGAACTCCGCTATGATGCACCCTGATCCGTCCGTGACGGACTTTCCCGAAGAACTCTGGGTGCGGCACCATCGTGGCCTCGCTGAAGGCACCGATCTCCACCGGGTCTTCCGGCACAAGGCTTTGACGCGCGCCAAGGCGTGACCACAATCCGCATTGTACCACCAGCAGCAGTTCCACAAGCCGCCAGTAGATCCAGATCAGCGGCCTGCCCCAGCGGTGCAGGGCGCGTTCGAACGGGGTCGGATCCTTGTAAAGCGGGATCAGCGACAGGGTCATGCGGTTCAACAGGCCCCATTTGAATGGCAGAATCCCGGCCAGCCGCCGTGGCACGGGCCAGTGCAGGTGCCGGGCGATGATATGGGTCTCCCCTGCAAGTCTCTCGGACAGCAGAGCCGCATCCGTCGCGCTTTTGCCGAACCCCACCACCGCAACCCGATGGTCGCGCAGGATGGCCGACTCCCTGAGTTCGGAATTGTGCAGAATCGCCCCGCCATAATCTTCGCGGTTCCCGATCTCGGGAAGGTACGGCGTGTTGGAATAAAGCCCCACGCACACCACTACGAGATCAAAGCGGCGTGTCGATCGCTTGCCGTCCCGCATCAGCGTGACGCGCCATCCCGGTTTTGCAGTGTCTTCCCTGATCGCAGTGACGTCCGATCCCAGATGAACGTGGTCCATGATGCCGAACTGCCGGGCATAATCGTGCAAATACGCCTGCACAACAGGGCCGGGCGGAAACTCGGGGACGCTGTCCGGCATCGGAAAGTCGGGCATCTCGTAAATCGACTTCGGCACCTGAACGCCATAGCCTTCATAGCCATCGGTCCAGACACCGCCGACCTCAGAGCCGCGTTCGTGCACCTCGTAGCGGACACCGATTTCGTCCAGTGCTTTTGCCATCGCCAGCCCCGCCACGCCTGCACCAATGATGCATACCGTGCGGATCGGTGGCTCTGTCATGACTGCCCCGGACCCGGTTTTGCAGAGAGCCCCATGACCACGGCACCCAACAGCCAGAAGATCAGCAGATAGGCCCCAAAGACGGTCCACAGAACAAGCGTGACGACCGCCCGCCACACGATCCGCGCGGTCTGTTCAGGGCTTGTTCCGATCGCCGGACGCGCAATCGCCAGAGCGTGGATCACACCGATCACAAAACCCAGAGCCGTTCCGGCCCAGATGAATGCATGCATCGCCTTTTTCCCGAAACCGCAGGCAGTATACCCCAAATCCGGCCCGGGCGCGAGGCGGCGCGATGGAACGACGTTCTAAAGCGTTTCGCGACAACCCTCGCTCACAGAGTGGCGCGAAACGCAGCGCATCGTAGATATGCTGCGCGCCTTTTGCCTTCGGCTGATGCTTCAGGGTAAAGGCAAAGGGCTTTAATGCAGCGTGAGCTCTCCGGTGACGTGCCGCCATTCGCCCGGGCTGATCATTTTCCGGTGCACGAATTTCACGGAGTGCAGCGGTCCCTCGATCTCGTCCAGCCAGAACTCGATAAACCTGAAGAGCTTCGGATGATCCGGCGCAAGATCGTAATCCTGCCAGACAAACGTGTTCAGCACGTGTGTGTAATCGGGCATGTGATAGTACATTTCCGCTGTGGTCAGCCCGTACCCCCGCAGCATCAACTCGGTTTCAGAGGTTTCCATTGTCTTACCTTACTGGTTCCACTCGATTTGTTATGTGGACCATGATGCCGCGAAAATCTTGTCATTCAATAAAAACAGTATGTTAGCAGATAGATGGTGTGGCTGCCAACGCGCGTGCATGTTGCCATTGCACGCAATATCGGCGCTCTGATATAGTCCGAGCAACAACATGTTGACAAGCCGCGACAGGACGGTGATTTACGTGAACGACACCCCGGAACACCCTGAAAACGAAGACGAAAAATCCCCTCCGGACCGCGTGCCCTATGACGGTCCGACTGTTTCCATTTCGCAGGAAATGAAGACCTCTTACCTCGATTACGCCATGTCGGTGATTGTCAGCCGCGCGATTCCGGATTTGCGCGACGGCCTGAAGCCGGTGCACCGGCGTATCCTTTATGCGATGTTCGAAACCTCGAACAGTCACGACAAGCCCTATCGCAAATCGGCCCGCCCGGTGGGCGATGTGATGGGCAAGTACCACCCGCATGGTGACAGCGCGATCTATGACGCGCTGGTGCGCATGGCGCAGGATTTCTCGATGTCCCTGCCCTTGCTGGACGGTCAGGGCAACTTTGGCTCGATGGATGGCGATAACCCGGCGGCGATGCGCTATACCGAGGTGCGCATGGACCGCCCGGCGCAATCACTTCTGGCGGATATCGAAAAGGATACGGTCGATTTCCAGGACAATTACGACGGCAAGGACCGCGAACCCACAGTCCTGCCCGCCCGCTTTCCGAACATGCTGGTCAATGGCGCGGGCGGCATCGCGGTGGGCATGGCCACCAACATACCGCCACACAATCTGGGCGAGGTGGTGGACGCCACGCTGGCGCTGATCGAAAACCCTGATCTGAGTTCGGAAGATCTGATCACCTACGTCCCCGCCCCGGACTTTCCCACCGGCGGGCTGATCCTGGGACGCTCCGGCGCGCGCAAAGCCTATCTCGAAGGGCGCGGCAGCGTGATCATCCGCTCGAAAACCCGGGTCGAGGAAATCCGCAGGGACCGGTTTGCCATCGTCATCGACGAGATCCCCTATCAGGTTAACAAGGCGGCGATGATCGAACGCATCGCCGAGGCCGCGCGCGACAAGAAGATCGAGGGCATCGCGCATGTGCAGGACGAATCCGACCGCCACGGTGTACGCGTTGTGGTCGAACTCAAGCGGGATGCGACCGCCGAGGTCGTTCTGAATCAGTTGTTCCGGTTCACGCCGATGCAGACCTCCTTTGGCTGCAACATGCTGGCGCTCAATGGCGGGCGGCCCGAACAACTGACGTTGCGCGGTTTTCTGGAAGCCTTCATCGCGTTCCGCGAAGATGTGGTGGCGCGGCGCACGGCCTTTGATCTTCGCCGCGCGCGCGAGCGCAGTCATGTGCTCTGCGGACTGGCCGTCGCGGTGAGCAATGTCGACGAAGTCGTGGCCACGATCCGCGCCTCGGCGGATGCAGCGGAAGCGCGCGAGCGGCTGATGGCGCGGCGCTGGCCCGCGCAGGACATTCTTGAATACATCGCCCTGATCGACGATCCGACCCATACGGCGAATGAGGACGGCACCTACAACCTCTCTGAGACCCAGGCGCGGGCGATCCTTGAGCTGCGCTTGCAGCGGCTCACTCAGCTGGGCGTCAAGGAGGTCACGGACGAGCTGCAGGAGCTTGCCGGCAAGATCAAGGAATATCTGGCCATCCTCGCCAGCCGCGACCGGATCATGCAGATCATCGCCGACGAACTGACCGAGGTGCGCGAGCAGTTTGCCGTCCCGCGCCGGACAGAGATCGTCGAGTGGTCCGGCGATATGGAAGACGAGGACCTCATCGAGCGCGAGGATATGGTCGTGACGGTCACATCGGGCGGCTATATCAAGCGCACCGCGCTGGCCGATTTCCGCGCGCAAAAGCGTGGCGGCAAGGGCCTGTCGGGCATGGCCACCAAGGAAGAAGACGTGGTGACAACGCTGTTTGTTGCCAACACGCACACGCAGCTGCTGTTTTTCACCACCGACGGGATGGTCTACAAGCTCAAGACATGGCGTCTGCCGCAGGGGTCGCGCACCTCGAAGGGCAAGGCCATCGTCAACATTCTTCCGATTCCGCAGGGCATAAGCATTGCGGCGATCATGCCGGTGGACCGGCCGGAAGAGGAATGGGCCGATCTGCAGGTCTTTTTCGCCACGTCTTCGGGGGACGTGCGGCGCAATGCGCTGAGCGATTTCACCAATGTCAAATCGAACGGCAAGATCGCCATGAAGCTGCCCGACGACGGCACGCGGCTGGTTAATGTGCGGATTTGTTCAGAGGAAGATGACGTCATGCTGGTGACCGATGCGGGCCGCGCGATCCGGTTTCCCACCACCGAGGTTCGGGTGTTCAAGGGGCGCGATTCCACCGGTGTACGGGGAATCCGGCTGCCGGAGGGCAACGAAGTCGTCTCGATGTCAGTGATCCGGCATTTCGAGGCGTCCGCGGACGAACGCACGGCCTATCTCAAAATGCGCCGGGCCGCAGCCGGAGAAACGGAAGAGCCCGAAGCCGATGACGACGAACCCGAGGTGGCCGAAACGGCGATCAGCCAGGAGGTGTTCGAGGACATGCGCGCAGCCGAAAACCTGATCCTGACGATTACCGAAAACGGCGCGGGCAAGCTGAGTTCGAGCCACGACTACCCGGTGCGGGGGCGCGGCGGCCTGGGTGTTCAGGCCATGGACAAGGCGATGCGCGGTGGCGCGCTGGTTGCGTCATTCCCGGTGCAGATCGAGGACCAGATCATGCTGGCAACTTCGGGCGGACAATCCATCCGCGTGCCGGTTGATGGCATTTCCTTCCGGTCGCGCAGCGCCGGTGGTGTGCGGGTGTTCAACACGTCAGGCGATGAAAAGGTTGTGAGCGTGGCGTGGATTGCCGAAACCGAAGACCCGGCCGAGGCGGATGTGACGGACGCTGCGGATGCCGCGGAACCGGCCGATGAGTAACCGGCTTTGCACTGGACGGTCCGCGCAGCCGCGCAAGTAAGAGCCGTCTGCCTGTGACCGGCGCTTTTGGCGCGTTGGGTGCCGCGCAGGGATCCGCCGGAGCTGTCGCGCGGCGGAATATGCGGCGCATCGCCGGTCCGGATCGTGCGACCATCGGGATCGTGATCGGTGGGGGGGCGCATCTGGTGTTTCCCAGTGCAAGCCAATGATGCTAGCCAGTGCCAGATGCAGCAGCGAGCGCAAAACACCGTCCGGACGGACACAGACCGCCGGCGCGGCACCGGGCACGTGCCGTGCCGGCTGCTGGTTCTGGGTGGTGGCGGGCGACTGGGCCGGCTGTTGCAGGCTGCAGCACGCGCCAGACCGGATGCGGGCTCGCAGGTGACGTTTCAGTCCCGTCACGCCGGGGCAGACCTGGTCTGGCACCCTGATGAGACAGTCTCGTATCTGCCCGCAGCCGATTGCGTCGTGGGGCTTTGGGGTGTGACCGGACATGAGGCGCAGGACGTGTCGCAGAACACCACCTTGGCCCGTCGAACCGCAGAAATTGCACACGCTCTGGGGGCCGATGTTGCGATTCATCTTTCGTCTGCAGCGGTTTACGGATCCGGCCGCGACATGGACGAGGCGCACACACCCTGCCCCACGAATGCATACGGTCGGGCAAAGCTGGACATGGAACAGGCAATCGGGTCGCTGCCCGACACAGGTGTGCGACACTGGATTCTGCGGCTAGCCAACGTGATCGGCGCAGATTCTCTTGCGCCGGGATTGCAGGGCGCTGATCCGGTGATGCTGGACCGGTTCCCGAATGGCTGCGGGCCGGAACGCAGCTATATCACCGCCTCTGACGTTCTGCAGGTCCTGCGGGCGCTGGCGTCGCACTCGCCGGAGGCGCGGGTTGAACTTCTGAATGTGGCCGCGCCTCACGCCGTGACAATGGATGCTCTGGCGCGCGCGGCCGGACAACAGATCATCTGGCGCGCGGCGCCGGATGGGGCAGCGTGGCATGTCAGCCTGTCAACGACGCGGCTTCGCGCGCTCTTGCCGGATCTCGTCTTTCATGAAACCCCTGACGCCATGATCGCGGACTGGCGCAGCCTGGAGCCGGCGCCGTGACACCGGGAAAGCGGCTGTTTGATCTCGGTCTTGCAACGGCTCTGCTGGTTTTGCTCTGGCCCGTTCTTCTTGTCATCGCGGCGCTGATTCTGATCCGCGACGGGCAGCCGGTCATCTTTCGCTCCGAACGCATGCGCGCACCGGCGCAGCCGTTCACTTTGCTGAAGTTTCGCACCATGTCCAACGATATGCCCGACGATACGGTCTCGGCCGGGTACAAATCGGGCCGCATCACGGCCATCGGGCGCGGTTTGCGGCGATCGCGGCTGGATGAATTACCTCAGATTTTCAATATATTGCGCGGCGACATGAGCTTTGTTGGTCCACGCCCGCCCTTGCCGCGCTACGTGGCGCTGCGCCCCGATCTTTATGCTCGCGTGCTGGAAAACAGGCCGGGCATCACGGGGCTGGCCACGCTGGTCTACCGACACCACGAAGAAGACATGCTGGCCCGCTGCACCAGTGTGGAGGAGACGCATGAGACCTATCTGCGCCGTTGCGTGCCGGCCAAGGCGCGCCTTGATCTCATATGGGCGCGCCGCCGTTCGGTGTGTTTTGATACCCTTCTTATTCTCAGGACAATCGGCAGCCTGTTTTCGCACACCGGCGGCGGACGGCCCCGGGCGCGGCACTCGCAGACCGCGGCGTCCTCTTCACGCGGCATCAAAAAACAGCCAGATTGATGCAGAAGGCGCACAACATGCTTGTTTCCAGAGGATCGAATATCTTAGTTGAAGCAGGCCGTCCGGCAGGCATGTTCCGCGGGGCCGATACGAAATCTCTCGTGAGCGCACGCACCCAACGCGCTATCACGGTCTGGGGGAAACGATGCTTTATCGCCTTGCGGTTGCGCTGACCCGACAGCAGAAGAGAGGCATCATCCTTTCGATTGATGTTGCGCTGATTGCCGTCTCTTACATCCTGACCACGGCGCTGTTTCTGGGCAGCGATGTTGCGATGGCGAATGTCGCGTCTTTTCTCGGCGGACTGGCGGTTATGATGAGCGTCGGCACAGGGCTTATCGTCTGGCTTGGCCTGCACCGGATCAAGCTGAACGCCTATCAGATGCAGGGTATCGTGGAGACCGCATTCGTCGCGGCGCTGATGAGTTTCGCCGGGGCGGTTGCCTCGCTCTTTCTTCCGCCGCCGCCCTTGCCCGCGCCGCTTTACGTGATGAGCGGCATGCTGTTCCTGATTCTTTCGGTGTTCTGCCGGATGCTGCTGCGCCGTGCGCTTCTGCAGATCTACGCAAGCGGCAATCCCAGAGCACCGATCATCATCTATGGCGCGGGTCAGACGGGCCAGCAACTGGCCGCGGCGCTTGCGGTGGACACCTCTGTCGAACCGGTCGCCTTTGTGGATGACGACCGCCGCCTGCAGGGCATGACCATCGCCGCGCTTCGGGTGCATGCGCCCGGTGAACTGAAACAGCTTGTCGACACGCACGGGGTGGAACGGGTGGTGCTGGCCATGCCCAGCGTCAAGCGCACGGTGCAGATTGCCATCAGCCAGCGCCTTGCGGCGCAGGGATGCGAGGTGCATACGATGCCGTCATTCGCCGATCTGGTTGCCAATCGCGCGGTCGGTCTGTCGCAGGCGCAGCCGGTGGACATCGACGACCTTCTGGGGCGCGAACGCCTCGAACAGGAACTGCCGGGCGTCAGCGAGACCTACAAGGGGCGGTCTGTTCTGGTCACAGGCGCGGGGGGGTCCATCGGATCCGAATTGTGCCGTCAGATCGTGCTGTGTGACCCCGAGCGGCTTGTTCTCTTTGATCACAGCGAACTGGCGCTGTTCGATATTCACCGCGAACTTCAGGCGCTTGCGCCGGACACTGACATTGTGCCAGTGCTGGGCAGCGTAACAGAGCCCGAACTTGTGCGCGACGTGCTGGAGCGCAATGCCGTCGACATCGTTCTGCACGCCGCAGCCTACAAGCATGTCCCGCTGGTTCAGTCGAACGCTCTGGAGGGTGTTCGAAACAACGTGTTCGGCACAAAGATCGTAGCCAGCGCGGCGCGGGACGCGCGCGTCGAGCGGTTTATTCTGGTCTCGACGGACAAGGCGGTTCGCCCGAGTTCGGTCATGGGCGCCTCCAAGCGGTTCGCAGAACTCGCGGTGCAGGATCTGGCCACCCGGTCACGGTTCACACGGTTCTCCATGGTGCGGTTCGGCAATGTACTGGGATCGTCGGGGTCGGTTATCCCGTTGTTTCAGGAGCAGATCGCGCGCGGCGGCCCGGTGACCGTCACACACGAAGATGTCACGCGGTATTTCATGACCATTCCCGAGGCCGTGCGGCTGGTGCTGCTGGCCGGATCGTTTGCCCGCGGTGGCGACGTTTTCGTGCTGGACATGGGAGACCCGGTTCCGATCCGGCAACTGGCTGAAAAGATGATCGAAACTGCCGGATTTTCGGTGCGCGATGCGGACGCCCCGGACGGGGATATCGAGATCGCGATCACCGGACTGCGACCGGGTGAAAAGCTGCACGAAGAGCTGCTGATCGGGTCCGATATGCTGACAACGCCGCATGCAAAGATCCTGAGGGCGCAGGAAAAACATCTCTCGGAGATCGAGATGGCCAATGCATTGCAGGCGCTGCGTCATGCGGTGGATACGCGCAACACCGAGGCATTGCACGCCACGCTGAACCAGTGGATCGAGGGCCCCGAGACCGATCGCACGCTGTCGGTGAACGAATAACCCGGGCCCGAGCCTCCGGCCCGCGACCTGAGGCGTCAGACAGAAACCGGTTGCGTGCGCCGCACACAGGGTGCGTCGTGGTCCGCCGATGGCTCTGGTGCGGAATTCCCGAGCGCAGGCTTTACTGACCGGCCGCCTCTGCCCGTTCGGCCAGAACAAGCCACTCCTCTTCCGCCTCGGACAAACGCGTCTGCCGCTCTGCGAGCGCGACGCTGGCCTTGGAAAACTTGGCGGGCTCGCGGTTATAGAGCTCGGGATCGGACATCAGTGTTTCAAGCCTGGCGATCTCGGCCTCAAGCCGGGCAATGTCATCGGGCAGTGTCTTCAGCCGATGCTGGTCGCGAAACGTGAGCTTTGTCGAAGACGCCGGTGTCCTGCCGCTGCCGGCCGTGTCCCGCGGCGCCGGCACTGGCCGGCCGCCGGTCGGTTCGGGTTTGACTGCCGGCACAGATCCCGACCAGACCGAGCCGCCTGCCTGGGCGTTGGCATCGGTCCAGCCGCCGGCATAGACGGTGGCCCGGCCCTGCCCTTCCAGCACCACCGTCGTCGTGGCAACACGGTCGATGAAATCGCGGTCGTGGCTGACCAGCAAGACGGTGCCATCGTAGCCGTCCAGCACGTCCTGCAGTACATCCAGCGTCTCGATGTCGAGATCGTTTGTCGGCTCGTCCAGCACCAGAAGGTTGGACTCCTGCGCCATGAGACGCGCCAGAAGCAGCCGCGCCCGTTCTCCGCCCGACAGCGCTTTTACCGGCGCGCGGGCCTGTGTTTCGTCAAAGAGATAGTCCTTCAGGTATCCCACCACATGACGGGGCGCGCCCCGCACCATCACCTGGTCCGACTGTCCGGAGACGCGCAGCCCCGGTGCGTCCGTCAGCGCGCCCCACAACGTCTGGTCTGGATCGAGCGCCGCGCGGCTCTGGTCGAACACTGCGGGCACCAGACTGGTCCCGTGCCGGACATCACCGCTGTCCGGGCGCTGCGTTTTCATGAGCAGATTGAGCAGCGTTGTTTTGCCCACACCATTGGGGCCGACAAAGGCCACGCGGTCACGCCTCTCGATCGTCAGCGTGAAATCCCGGATCACCGGCATTGATCCAAAGGACAGGCCAAGACCACGCGCCTCGATCACCTTGCGCCCGGTCCGCTGGCCGCTGTCCAGCGACAGCGCCGCCGTGCCCTGGCGCCGGGTCTGCGCCATGCGTTCCGCCCGCAGCGCCTGCAATGCACGCAGACGCCCCTGATTTCGCTTGCGGCGCGCACTGATGCCTTCCACGGCCCAGCGGGATTCCGACGCTATCCTGCGATCCATCTTGTGACGCGCGGCGTCTTCTTCTTCCCACACCGTATCGCGCCAGGTCTCGAAGGCCTCAAACCCCTTGTCCTGCCGCCGCACCGTGCCGCGGTCAATCCAGACCGTGGCGCGGGACAGACGGCGCAGGAACGCACGATCATGGCTGATCAGGACAAAGCCCGCGCGACGGGCCTGAAGTTGGGATTCAAGCCAGTCGATCGCCGCAATATCAAGATGGTTGGTCGGTTCGTCCAGCAGCATCAGCGTGGGATGACCGGCAAGCAGCCGGGCCAGCGCGGCGCGGCGACGTTCACCGCCCGAAGCCGTGTCCACGGGCCGTTGCGGATCAAAGTCCAGCCCCTCGGCCGCCTTTTCAACATGGTAGAGATCGCTTTCAGACATCCCGGTACCGGCAAATGCCCCCAGGGTTTCAAAGCCTGACATGTCCGGATCCTGCTCAAGCAGGCCGACCCGTGCGTCCGGGGCCAGGGCGCGCGTGCCACTGTCGGGTTCAATCAGACCGGCGATGATCTTCAGAAGTGTGGACTTTCCCGAACCGTTGCGACCGACAAGCGCAATCCGGTCGCCGGGATGCACGATCAGCGACGCCGCATCAATAAGGGGATCCCCCCCGAAAGAGAGCGAGACGTCCTTGAGCTGGAGAAGCGGCGCGCGCGACATGGGCGCGGGCTAGCCCGGCACAGTCCAAGCGTCAAGTCGGGGTCTTGCCTCCGGGTGCACCCGGCAGCCTATCCCGCCACGGCGCGCAACAGTCTTTTGCGTGCGGCCGGAATTGCGCCGATCTCAAGACCCGTGAAGACGTGCAGCGTGTTCATGTGCCGATCGACAACCGCATGATCACTGACCCATCCGCCCATCGTCAGGTAACTGCGCAGCAACGGGGGCATGCCGCGCATCGCGGCGCGCGGTTCGGGTCGGCGCAGCCGCAGGATCTGCGCGAACCGGAACACCGATGGGGCCTTGACCTTTGGCAGCCAGCGACGCGGCGCCAGATGGCGTTCCTTCAGCATGGCAAAGGCGTCGAGATACCGGTCCGCGTCCACGCCCTGGAACGAGGAGCACCCAAACAAGAGTTCGATGCCGTGTTCATCCACGTAAGAGGTCATCGCGCCCCAGGCCACTCGCAGGATATCGGGATCCTGAACATCGGGATGAATGCAGAACCGGCCCATTTCGACCATCGGCCCCCTGAAATCCGCCAGTGCGGACAATTCATAGAACTGGGCGGAGTAGCTGCGCCCGATCTCGGCGCCGGTTCCAAGGGGCAACATGCGGAAACAGCATACCAGTCTGCGCGTCTCGGCTTCTTCGATCAGAACATGCGAACAGAGCGGGTCGAAATCATCGCTGTCGCGCCCCTCCGCCGCGCCATGAAATGCCAGCATGCGCAGGGCCTGGGCAGATTGAATGTCTTCCCTGCCGTCTGCGGTCCGGGCACGATATCGACCTTTGTTCAACATCCCTTGCTGTATCTCCAGGCCTCGCCCTTCAACCGCTTTCGGATACATACTTATATGCGCCAACCCGGGTTTTGAACGCCCGTTACACCACTTTTGCGACAGTCGTGCGACGCGCGGATGCGCCGCGCCACACGGGATCGTTCGCCTAGTTGAAGATGTCGTCCGCGTTCACCGCGCCGATATTGCTCAGCAGTTGCTGCAACAGGCCAATGTCGTCCACCGACGAATCCGTGACACGCCGGTACAGCGGCACGACGATGCCATCGGACAGGCTGAACCGCTCGATGTTGGCCAGCGTATCATTGGGCGCAAAGCTTATGGCAAGAACCTGCCGTTCGATCACCTCGGGGCGGCGGGCTCCGACCGTCTTGGTCCGGGACCGGACGTAATAGTAGTCGCCCCCGCTCAGCATGCCGGATGTCGAGGGCACACCGACCTTTTCTTCGACAGTGGCGCGCGTGTCCACGCCAACAACCAGTTCCTGCAAATCTTCAGGTGGCGGAATATAGCCGTGATTGTCGTAAATCGGCGTACAGGCCCCGACGAGCATGATACAGCCCGCCACCAGCGCCCCAAATGACCTGCTCGTTGTCATTTTGCCCCTCGTTTCCGGCCCCATGTCAACTCGGTGGCTTGAAAACGCCCCCGTTGAAATCTTATCCCGCATACAACAAGCAGCCGATGCGGTTCAAGAAAGGAAGAGCACGCACCATGACTAAGCCAGCAGATGTGACCGGACCGATCCGGGTGGCCGATCTGCCGAAACGCCGGGCGTACAGCTTTGTCTGGGCGCCTGATGCCGACACGCGCGAAGCGCTTGCGCGCACGCTGGGGGTGAATGATCTGCGCAAACTGCGCTTCTCGGGCACCCTGACCGCCGTGGGACGCTCTGACTGGCAGCTGGAGGCCGAGCTTGGCGCAACCGTTGTTCAGAGCTGCGTTGCCACGGGCACGCCCGTCGTGACCAGGCTGGACGAGGATGTCAGGCGGATGTTTCTTGCCGACTGGGCCGCGCAGCAACCCACCGACACCGAATCCGAGATGCCGGAAGATGACAGCGCAGAGCCGCTGGGGCCCGAAATCGACGTGTCGCAGGTGGCCGAGGAGGCGCTGACACTGGCGCTGCCGGACTTTCCCCGCGCGCCGGATGCGCCACCCGCCGATCTGACTGCCGCGCCGCCGGATGCAGCGCCATTGTCCGATGCCGAAACCAGGCCGTTTGCCGCTCTGGCCGGGCTCAAACGCAAACTTGAGGATGGCGAGTAAAAAAAGCACTTGCCAGCCCGTATTTTCCGGGTATTTTCACCCCCTCATCGAAAAAGGGTTGATCCTTTGGCGCAGCTTATTCTAAGAGCCGCGGGAACACGTAATTCGGGCACGCCCCGACCAGAGACCGAGAATGTGACATGGCTGTCCAGCAGAACAAAGTTTCCAAATCGCGCCGCAACAACCGGCGTGCGCACGACGCTCTCGTCGCGGCCAACCCGAATGAATGCCCCAATTGCGGTGAGTTAAAGCGTCCGCATCATGTCTGCGCTGCATGTGGACATTACGGCGAGAACGAAATCGTTTCGATCGAAACAGAAATCGATCTGGAAGACGAAGCGGCTTAATCGCCGGGCGCGCAGGGCACAGGCGCGATGACCGACGCAACCAGGGCACCCAGACAGCGCGGTCGCGACCAGGATGGACGCATGATGATTTCGGTCGACGCCATGGGCGGCGACCTTGGCCCCTCTGCCGTTGTGGCGGGCCTGTCGAAATCCGCGCACAAGAACGCAAAGATCGGCTTCATCGTGCATGGCGATCACGGACAGCTTGAGCCGCTTATCGCAAAACGCAAGAACCTGACCGGAATCTGCGAGATCCGGCATGCACCCGATGTGGTGGCCATGCAGGACAAGCCCGGTCACGCGCTGCGCCACGGGCGCAACACCTCTATGTGGTCGGCTCTGGAATCGGTTCGAAACGGCGAGGCCGGGGTGTGCGTCTCCTGCGGCAATACGGGCGCGCTGATGCTGATGTCGGTGATGCGGTTGCGCAAGCTTCCGGGCATCTACCGACCGGCCATAGCGGTTCTGTGGCCCTCCCCAAACCCCCAGCAGCACAACATCATGCTGGATGGCGGCGCGGATATTCGCGCCGATGCAAAGGATCTGATGCAATATGCTCTGATGGGCGCGTCTTACGCGCGCAACGGTTTCGGACTGAAACGACCGCGAATCGGGCTGCTCAACGTCGGCACCGAGGAACACAAGGGCCGGGCCGAACTGCGCGAAGCGTATGATCTGATATCCGGCAATGCGCGGCAGGGCGACTTTGAGTTCGTGGGCTTCGTCGAAGGTCGCGACCTGCCCGGCACGCGATGTGATGTGATTGTAACCGACGGATTTACCGGAAACGTGGCGCTGAAGACCGGCGAGGGCATCGCCAAGATGATCGGCGAGTTTCTGCGTGAGGCGTTCCGGTACACCCCGTTGTCGCGCCTGGCGTCCGTGCTGGCCTATACCTCGCTGCGTCGGATGGGAAAGCGGGTGGATCCGCGCCGGTCGAATGGCGGCGTCTTTCTTGGCCTCAATGGCACCGTTGTCAAATCTCATGGCGCTGCCGATGCAACGGGTGTCTCGGCGGCCGTAAAGCTGGCTTTCGAACTGGCCGAGAAGGGCTTTACCGAAAAACTCGCGGCACGGGTTGCATCCGCCTCGCTGCTTGAAGAGGATAGCACCGCAGAGGCAGAGCAAGACGGTGAAGACCAATGACACGACGCGCCGTTGTACAGGGCGTCGGACACTACCTTCCGGACCGGGTGGTGCCGAACTCGGAATTTGAGAAGACGCTGGACACCTCGGATGAGTGGATCCGGGCGCGCACCGGCATAGAACGGCGTCGTTTTGCGGCGGACGGTCAAACCACATCCGATCTGGGTGCGCGCGCCGCGCGCGCCGCGCTGGATCATGCAGGGCTGACACCGCAGGACATTGACGGCATCCTGGTGGCCACCTCGACGCCGGATCTCACGTTTCCCTCCGTGGCCACGATGATCCAGTCCGAACTTGGGTTGCGCAGCGGCTTTGCCTTCGATGTTCAGGCGGTTTGCGCGGGCTTCATCTATGCCCTGGCCAATGCCAACGCTCTGATTGTCGCGGGCCAGGCAGAGCGGTTGCTGGTTGTCGGCGCAGAGACGTTCAGCCGCATCATGGACTGGTCGGACCGCTCGACATGCGTGCTGTTCGGGGACGGCGCCGGCGCGGTTGTGCTGGGCGCCGAGACCGGAACAGGGACGGCGCAGGACCGTGGCATCCTGTCCGTTGACCTCAACTCTGACGGGCAGCATCGCGAGATGCTTTTTGTCGATGGCGGTGTGTCAACCACGGGCCATTCGGGCAAACTTCGAATGCAGGGCAATGCCCTGTTCCGGCAGGCGGTCGAGAAACTGACCGTGACCACGGAGGTGGCGCTCGAACGCGCAGGATGCAGTGTGGATGATATCGACTGGGTGGTGCCGCATCAGGCCAATGTGCGGATCATTCAGGCCTGTGCCAAGCGCGTGAACGTGCCCCTTGAGAAGGTGGTTGTCACGGTTCAGGATCACGGAAACACGTCGGCGGCCTCAATTCCACTGGCGTTGTCGGTCGCGGTTCACGACGGCAAGATCAGGTCCGGCGATCTGATCGTTTCGGAGGCAATCGGCGGCGGTTTGGCCTGGGGGGCGATCGTTCTGCGCTGGTAGGTGGCGGGGACCGGCTGATACGGCAAGTAAGCAGCGCCGCGCAAGTCATTGACATTGACTCGGAAAATTTTTCACCGGTACACTCTGTCAAACGACAGAGAGGTGCCCCGATGTCCGACAAGACGCTGACCCGAATGGATTTGAGCGAAGCCGTCTTTCGAGAGGTGGGGTTGTCCCGTAACGATTCAGCACAGCTTGTTGAGAGCGTGCTGGATCACATGTCCGATGCGCTGGTGCGCGGGGAACAGGTCAAGATTTCCTCGTTCGGCACATTTTCTGTACGCGAAAAATCCGCCCGGATCGGGCGCAACCCCAAGACTGGCCAGGAAGTTCCCATCAATCCGCGCCGCGTTCTGACCTTCCGGCCCTCGCATCTGATGAAAGACCGGGTTGCGGCAGGCAACAAGCGCTAGGCGACGTCGATGACCAAATCGGCTGACGCGTTCCGGACCATCAGCGAGGTGGCCGAATGGCTGAACACACCCGCGCACGTGCTGCGTTTCTGGGAAAGCAAGTTCAGCCAGGTCAAACCGGTGAAACGCGCCGGTGGCCGCAGGTACTACCGTCCTGCCGACATGAAGCTGCTGGGCGGAATAAAGCGCCTGCTGCACGATGACGGAATGACCATCAAGGGTGTTCAGAAACTGCTGCGCGAAGAAGGTATCGCCCATGTGGCGGGGCTGTCCCAGCCGCTGGGGGATGCCGCAGATGACACCGATCTTGATGGCGTTGTGATTGAGAACGAAGCCGAGGCGCCCACCCCGGCACCCGTCTCCGAAGACGACACCCGGACACAGCCGGAGCCGGCCAGGCCGCCGGTGCCCGCTGACGCACCGCAGCCGGAACATGATCAGGCAGCCCCCTCCGGCACGCCTGCATCGCCCGAAGCGACATACCCCGAGCCTGCAACCGAGCCGGAGCCGGAGACCGAACCAGAGCCCGCCGCGTTGGAGGAAGAACCGAACATCGAGCTCAGTTTTTCGCGCAACCGTGCGACAAAGGGCGCCCCGCCCGCGCCCGCGTCCGAGGCGCGTTCTGACGCCACCGGCGAAACGCCAGCCCCGCCTGATCATGCGACGGACCGGACGGCAGAGTCGCAGGCAGACCCGGAACCCGGGCCGGAGGATGCGCCCGATCCGCCTGCACAACCCGCCATTGTTGTGCCCGATCTGCCGGAGGATCCGGACGATGACATGGACGCAGCGCCCGGTGTGCTGTCTCGGGTGTCGGCCCTGCGCGGACCTGTTTCACCGAAACGGACGGATGAACTTCTGGATCTGGCGCGGCGCCTGCGTGGACGCGGTGGCACGGGCAACGGGGACTAGGGGCGGTTTTGCAAAATAGCCCTTGTTCTCGACGTCGAAACGGCGGTAAGACGCGTCCGTTCGGGCTATGGCGCAGCCTGGTAGCGCGTCCGTCTGGGGGACGGAAGGTCGCAGGTTCAAGTCCTGCTAGCCCGACCACTCGAACACCGCCCGCCCTGGACCGAGGCGGGCTTTTTCACACTGGGCTGTGGCGGCGTTCATGAAAAATGGTGTGATGGCGGATCATCAGATCAGGGACATGATCAAAGCGGGCGCTGTTTCCGCGTCTTCGCCAATTCTGAATGATCAGATCCAGCCCGCATCGCTCGACCTGCGACTGGGCGATGTGGCGCACCGTGTCCGTGCATCGTTCCTGCCGGGCAAGGCACCGGTCACGGACCGGCTGAATGAACTGACCATGCACTCGATTCCGCTGACAGGCGGTGCGGTGCTTGAAAAAGGCTGTGTTTACGTCGTTCCTCTGATGGAGCGTGTCACGCTGCCGCGGGGCATGACGGCAGCGGCGTCCGCCAAAAGCTCGATCGGGCGACTTGATCTGATGACCCGTGTGATCACCGATCAGGGCATCGAGTTCGACCGGGTCAGCGACGGATACGACGGACCGCTTTATGCCGAGCTGTGCCCGCAAAGCTTTTCGGTCGTGGCGCAACCCGGACAGTTGCTCAATCAGATCATTTTCCGCCTGGGCAAGACGGTTCTGAGCGACGAGGAACTGCGCAGGATCCATGACCGCACTCCGATTGTAAGCAGCGAGGCCGTGATATCGGATGGTCTGGGCTTTTCGGTGGATCTGCGCCCAACGCATGGTGATCTGGTCGGATATCGCGCCAAACGACATACCGGCGTCGTTGATCTGGGCAAACTGGCGCATTACGACCCGGCAGACTACTGGGAAGAAGTCCATACCAGCGACGGCCGGATCATTCTCGATCCTGGTGCCTTCTACATTCTCGTCAGCCGCGAGGCGATCTCGATCCCGCCCGATTGCGCGGCGGAAATGGCGCCTTATCTGGCCATGGTCGGGGAATTCCGGGTGCATTATGCTGGTTTCTTTGATCCGGGTTTCGGATTTGACGCGGCGGGCGGCTCCGGGTCGCGCGGCGTGCTCGAAGTGCGCTGCCACGAGGCCCCTTTTGTTCTGGAGCACGGACAGATCGTCGGACGGCTGGTTTACGAACGCATGTCGGAACCGCCCGAACAGCTGTATGGCGCGGGGATCGCATCAAACTATCAGGGTCAGGGCCTCAAACTGTCCAAGCACTTTGCCGCGGCGGACCGCTGAGCCGGGCTCAGAATCGTCCCATCCGGCGTCCCAGACGCATCGTCTGTTTCATACGCCGCGTCGTTTGCGCGGTCTGCGGGTCACTGGGTCTGGCCGATGGATCGGGGCTGCCTTTGCCCTGCCCCATCTGCTTGCCAATGGCGTCCATCCCTGCGTTAACACCACCGCGCACCACGCGACGGACCAGCATGCGCAGGACCATGTTGAAAATCTGGTTGCCGTTCATGTGCGGCGCTCCTTCTGCCCGGGTTTGCCTCTAGCACCCAATCGTGAAGATTTCAGGGCAGGCCTTTCGTCCCGCTCTCAGTCTTCAAACAGCTCGCTTTGACCGGGTGCGGATTCGTCGATCTCGGCGTCTTCGTCACCCTGACCCGGTCCCGGCGCGGCGTCGGGCGCTGCTCTGTTGTCCAGCAGTCCCGCGGCACGCAGTTCCTTCAGGCCCGGCAGATCACGCGCGCTTTCAAGGCCGAAATGGTCAAGAAAGGTCTGTGTCACAACAAAGGTGACCGGCCGGCCCGGCGTCATCTTGCGCCGGCCAAAGCGGATCCACTCCATCTCGAGCAACTGGTCGATTGTGCCCCGGCTTACGGACACGCCCCGGATTTCCTCGATCTCGGCGCGCGTGGCGGGCTGGTGATAGGCGATGATGGCAAGGGTTTCGATCGCGGCGCGGCTCAGCTTGCGGGTTTCGACCGTTTCCTTCTGCATCAGGAAACCCAGATCGGGCGCGGTCCGCATGGCCCAGGCATCACCGACCCGCACCAACCGGACGCCGCGACCCTCGTAGCGCTTGCGCAAGAGCAAAAGCGCCTCTGCCGCGTCGCAGCCATGCGGCAATCTCGCCTCGATCTCCCTCACGGTGACGGGCTCGGACGCCGCAAAGAGGATCGCTTCGCACATCCGTTCCTGCTCTGCGATCGGGGGAGCGGCAAAGAGGCTTTCCTCTGTGTCTTCGCGCAGCTCGGTCATCTACGAATCCCGACGCCGCAGTTCGAGTGGCGCAAAGGTTGCGGATTGCCGAAGCTCGACGCGGCCCTCGCGCGCCAGTTCCAGCGCCGCCGCAAAGGTGGACGCCGTGGCGCTGCGCCGCCGGGCAGGTTCTTCGCTGAACGCGTCGGGCAGATAGCTCGAAATGTCAGTCCAGGTTCCGGCAAAACCGATCAGGCCCCGCATCCGCTCCAGCGCCTGTTCCAGCGTGAAAACGGACTCGCGGTCAAAGGCATAGGGGCGAAACTCATCCTGGGTGCGTATTCTGGCATAGCCCTGCATCAGGTCCAGCAACGTGGCCGTGTAACGAATACGGCGAATGCGGGTCAGATCCTCCGGTATCCCGCGGGCGAAAAAATCGCGCCCCAGCCGGTCCCGGGCCATAAGCTTGGCGGCGGCGTCGCGCATCGCTTGAAGCCGTTCGAGCTGAAAGGCCAGATGCGCAGCCAGTTCTTCGCCCGACGGGCCGTCCTCGACCGGATCGGGCGGCAGCAACAACCGGGATTTGAGATAGGCAAGCCAGGCCGCCATCACCAGATAATCCGCCGCGAGTTCCAGCCTCAGCGCCTTGGCGCGCTCGACAAAGGCAAGATACTGACGCGCCAGTTGCAGAACCGAAATCTTTCGCAGATCAACCTTCTGTGTGCGGCTGAGCGACAAGAGCAGGTCCAGCGGGCCCTCGAAGCCGTCCACGTCAATGATCAGAGCTTCGGCCTCCAAACGGTCCGCGACGCTGATCCTGGCCTGAAAGCCAACAGCATCGTCGTCGTCCTCGAACGTGTCATCAGACATGTATGTTTCCGTCCAGCATTCCGGCAAGCTTTGACTCTAGCGCAGGAATGTCAACCTCACGCGGTGGCAGACGGACCGCCAGCGCAGCCTCGGCGCGGCGCAGCGCATCCTCCTCGAGTGTGCCGGCCTGTTCCACCACGGCGCGCATTTCCCGCATGTCCCCGTTGCAGTGCAGGACAACATCACAGCCTGCGGCGCGCGCGGCACGCGACAGCGCACCGATCTCTCCGCTCAGCGCCTTCATCGAGATGTCGTCGGTCATCAGCAGCCCGTCCATGTCCAGCTCATCCCGGATGAGGTCAACAATGACCTGCGACAAGGTGGCCGGACGGGAATCAAGCGCCGGAAAGACGATATGCGCCGTCATCGCCATGGGAAGATCGGCAAGCGCCTTGAAGGGGGCGAAATCATTGACCTGAAGACTGGCCGCATCGCGCTCAACCCTTGGCAGATCGTGGTGGCTGTCCACCAGGGCGCCGCCGTGACCGGGCACATGCTTGACCACCGGCAGCACACCGCCATCCAGAAGCCCGCGGGCGACCGCCCTGCCCGCAGCGACGACCTGCGACGGTGTATCGGCATAGCAGCGGTTCTTCAAAAAGGGATGCGTGTCTCTTTGGGCCAGGTCCACACAGGGCGCGCAGTTTGCGTCGATTCCAAGCTCGCAGAGTTCATGGGCGATAATCCGGTAACGGGCATACATGGCCTCTTCCGCACGCGCGCCCGCCCGGGTCACCTGTTCCAGCGGGGGCAGCCATTCCCGCCAGACCGGACCGCGCAGCCGCTGCACCCGGCCGCCTTCCTGATCAATGAGCACCGGCGCATTGTATCCGGCAGCATCGCGCAGACTGGCGCAGAGCGACCGCACCTGCTCGGGGCTTTCGATGTTGCGGGCAAACAGGATGAACCCGAACGGCGCTGCGGCGCGCAGAAAATCGCGTTCTTCGCGCGACAGCGCAAATCCCTCGACCCCCAGAATGGTGGCGCCGCGCCCTGCCAGGCTCTCTGGTCGGTAGGGCCTCATCGGTTCACCACCGGGATGCATTCCGCCCCTTCCGCCACCAATGCAGAACAGAAACGCCGCGCGTCATCTATGTTTTCGAACCCAAGGGCGCGCAGCCTATAAAACGTTCGCCCACCGCTTTCGGCCTTCTGGATCACCCTTTGCTTGTCATCGAGATAACTGGAAAACAGCCCGCTGAGACGGGTCCATTCCTGTTCCGCGACCGCTTCGCTGCCGAAGGCGCCAAGCTGCGCCATATCTGTGCCCTCGGGGACGCGTTCGGGATCGACCGGGCGCGCCGCAGCGACCTGAAGCGCGACCGCCTCTCCGACAGAGGCCAGTTGCGCAGGGCGCAGACGCGGCCGCAACGACCGCCCCAGCCCCTCCGTGACCGGTGTCGCCAGTTCCGGGTCCGCGTCTGTGTTTGTGTCTGTGCCTGTGCCTGGGTCAGCCGCCGCCTCCGGCGCGGTCTGTGCCGCGGTCGCCTCACCTGAAACCGCAGGGTCGAAGCTGGCAAATTCTCCTGCGTTGTCGTCTGCGGGCACGGCGTCTGCGGCTTCTGCGTCCGGCGTCAGCTCGACATTCGGCGCGGCCGATTCATCCCCGGTAGCGGGTTGGGCGTGCTGTCTGGGTGTGTCCTCAAGCGTAAGCTCGAGCGGCGCGGGCGCCAACACCAGACGATCCGCCGGCTTGCTGGCTTCCCCGACCGCAGCGATCGTATTGACCGAAAGCCCCTGATGTTGCGCCTGCTGGCCACCGGGGTCCTCCGGCTGTATGCGCACCGGCCCTTCTGCCGCGCGCACCACGGGAACGCCGCTTACGTCCCGGACCACCAGCTTGTAGCCCCAGACGCCGATGCCCAGCACAAGCGCAAGAGACGTCACCGCCCCGGCCACACTGGTCGCCTTTCTGAAATCGAAGGGCGGCTCAACAGCCGCCTGTGGTGTGCTGTGCCACTCTGCCATGCTCGCCTCGCTGTCCGGCGATACATTGTCGCCGGTTCTATTGACTGCCGTTCGCGGGTGGCGACGGTTTGATCTACCGCATTTCTTCCACCGGCTCGATTCCGAGGATACCAAGACCTGCAGAAATAACAACGCCCACGGCCCGTGCGAGCGCAATTTTCGCCTGCGCGGCCTCTGGCGCAGCCTCATCGAGAAAGCGCAGTTCCGTCTGATCATTGCCGCGATTCCACAGCGCATGAAACTCGCTGGCCAGATCGTAGAGATAAAACGCCACGCGATGCGGCTCTCCGGTGCGGGCGGCAATCTCCACCAGCCGTGGCCATTCGGCGATCTTGCGGCTCACCGAAAGCTGGGCCGGATCATTCAGATCCGCCATGTTTGCGGCCGCGAGCGCCGCGTCGGACACATCAATTCCCGCGGCACGCGCCTTGCGCAAAACCGACGACACCCGGGCATGGGCATACTGCACGTAGAAGACCGGATTTTCCTTGGATTGTTCCAGCACCTTGTCGAAATCGAAATCGAGCGGTGCATCCGCCTTGCGTGTCAGCATCACGAAGCGCGTCACATCGGGGCCGACCTGTTCGACCACGTCGCGCAACGTCACGAACGTGCCCGCGCGCTTGGACATCTTGAACGGCGCGCCGTCCTTGTAGAGCTTCACAAGTTGCGTCAGCTTGATATCCAGCGGCACCCTGCCATCGCTGAGCGCGCTGACCGCCGCCTTCATCCGTTTGACATAGCCGCCGTGATCGGCGCCAAAGATGTCGACAAGCGCATCAAAGCCCCGGCTGATCTTGTCAAAGTGATACGCGATATCCGGAGCGAAATAGGTCCAGCTGCCGTCCGACTTACGGATCGGGCGGTCCACGTCATCACCATGATCGGTCGAGCGGAAAAGCGTCTGTTCGCGCGGCTCCCAGTCTTCTGGCGTCTTACCCTTTGGCGGCTCCAGAACGCCTTCGTAGATCAGGCCACGCGACTGCAGCGCGGCAAGTGCCTCTTCTATCCGGCCCGTGCCATAGAGCGAACGCTCGGAAAAGAAGACATCCATCTTCACGCCGAGCCGCGCGAGATCGTCGCGAATCAATGTCATCATGGCGTCGATTGCGAAATCCCGGATCTCGGTCAGCCACACAGATTCGGGCTGATCGACATAGGCATCCCCCACACGATCCTTCAGGGCCTGACCCACAGGCACAAGATAGTCGCCGGGATACGTGCCGTCCTCAAAGGCAATCTGTCTGCCGTGCGCCTCCAGGTACCGCAGATAGACCGACCGGGCGAGCACATCGACCTGCGCGCCACCGTCGTTGATGTAATACTCGCGCGTGACGTCGTGCCCGGTAAAGTCGAGAAGCCGCGCCAGCGCATCGCCCACCACCGCGCCGCGCGTATGGCCCACATGCAGCGGACCTGTCGGGTTGGCAGAGACATATTCGACGTTCACTTTCCGCCCCGCGCCCATGTCCGACCGCCCGAAGGCCGGACCCGCCTTCAGTGTCGCACGCAGCACATCGGCCCAGGCCGCCACGTTCAGGCGCAGGTTCAGGAAACCCGGCCCCGCCACATCGGCGCTGGCGATGCGGGGATCCTGCGCAAGACGGGGCGCCAGCTGTGTCGCGAGGTCACGCGGGGCCATGCCCGCGGGTTTGGCGAGCACCATGGCGGCATTTGTCGCCATATCGCCATGCGCTGCATCCCTGGGCGGCTCGACCGCGACATTGGCCGGATCAAGCCCGGCGGGCAGCGCGCCTTCTGCCTGCATCTGATCCAGCGCGGACAGCACAAGCCCGCGGACTTCGGTGAAAAGGTTCATTGCGTTTATCCCTGATACCGGCGCCGGTTTATCAGCACGGAACCGGGCGTCAATGCAATGCGATGCCGGGACACGCGCCCGATCACGTGCTACATGGCGTGTGTCAGAAACCGCAGCAGGGCCTGCGGCGCACGAGCCGACGCGCGGCGGCGCGGCAACTGAACACCGCTGACCGGGATCTGCGAACTTCGAAAGGCGCGCTGCAGCGCGGGGCCCAGGAGATACGACGACATCTCCGACCCGGACAAGGCGTCTTTCTCGTAATCCGGCAGAATGTAGACACAATGGCCCCGCGCGGCCCGAAGTCCGCAACTGACAGCCTGCGTCATGTCGACGATCGACCGTCGCACATCCAGAGGGCGCGCGGAATGCGCCATCGCCTGAAGATGCAAGACCAGATTAAGCGGTTCGTTTTCCCAGTGTTGCGCCACCGCGCGCCGATGAGCCGCTTTCAGAACGTCCAGTTCAAGCCAATGCAGCTCTGCCTGGCCGAAACTGTGCCGGGCAGACACCCACTCTGCCCTGCTGGCTACAAAAACCAGCCGGGTCCCCGGTGCCGCCAACCCATGAAGCATGCCGGGCGGTACATCCGCCCCCCAACTGATCACCATGATTGTCGGCCGCGTTATGTTGTCATGCTTCAACGCGCGCCCCCCATACTGGGTGAAGCATACTCAATCCTGACCGGAAGGCGCAACCGGGTTCTTTACGTGCCGGGAATGGCCAAGCCACAAAATCTGACTGTCCGGTGCCACGGTGTCGGGCAATGCGCCGGTGACGAAACTGAGCGTGCCATCCGGGCCGTGAATCGCCAGAACCACGGCATCCTGGGCAACGTCATGCCATTCCTTCAGGCCGAATGCCTTGGTCAGATGCGTGCTGCGCACATCCCATCCCTGCTCCATGCGCAGGGCAATATCCTGACAGGTCAGGCCCCCCGCGATGATGCGTCCGCCCAGTGTCGCCGGCAGGCTGTGGCGTTTGCCCTCCGGTGCGCTTCGGGCCAGCTGAAAGACGTTGTTGCGGCCAAATTCCGGAGCAAGGTCCGTGGCCACCAGAGTGTTGTAGGCATCGTTGTCCGTCAGGGCGAGCACGCGGCTGAACTGCATGATCTCGACGCTGTGTTCCGCCGCCTCTGACAGGATGTCGCCCCAGAACACGGGCAACGCGGCGTCCCGTGCCAGGCGAAGCCGGGCGTGGTTGCTGTCGGTGACGATGACATTGATGTCGAGGTCCCGGATCGCGCGCGCCAGCGCGACGGCAAAAGGCGTGCTGCCGGCAAGGATGAGTCCCGGCACACCCCGGCCCGCCAGCCCGAGAACGCGCGCAAGAGGGGCAAGCGTGAACCCGTGCAACACAACGCTGGCACCCACAAGGGCAAAGGCGAAGGGTGTCAGGAACGCGGCGTCCTCGATCCCGAGCGCGACCAGCCGGTCACCGAAGAAACCGGCCACTGCCACCAGAATCACACCGCGCGGCCCGGTCAGCCCGACCAGAACACGTTCGGGGAACGGAATGCTTGTCCCGATCAGCGACAGCAGGACCGTCACCGGCCTGACAATCAGAATCACAACTGCCACCAGCGCCACCGCGTGCCAGTTGATCAGCGCCAGCGTATCGCTGTCGAGGTTCGCCGCCAGCAGGATGAACACGCCGGAGACCAGCAGGATCGTGGCGTGTTCCTTGAACCGGCGCAGCTCGGCATAGCTTGGCAAATGCGCGTTGGCCATCACCATCCCCATCACCGTGACCGCCAGAAGCCCGCTTTCGCGCAGCACGGATTCGGTGATGGCAAAAATCGCCAGAACCCCGGCGAAGAGAACCGGCACCTTCATGTATTCCGGCACGTAGCCGCGCCGGAACGATCCGGCCAGCACCCAGCCTGCGCAGGCACCCGCGGCCCCTGCGGCAGCCACGCCCTGAAGGATGCTCCAGACCGCATGCTCCACGCTGACCGCCGCGGCCGAAATGACGACAACCTGAAAGGCCAGCACGGCGGCCAGCGCACCGATCGGGTCGTTGATGATGGCCTCCCACTGCAGCAGTTGCGCCGGTCGCCGGTTAAGCCGTGCCTGCCGCAGAAGCGGGGCGATCACAGTGGGGCCGGTCACGATCATGATCCCGCCGAAGACCGTTGCACTCGGCCAGCTCAGCCCGCCCACGACATGCAGGGCCAGCGCCGACAGCAACCATCCGATCGGCACCCCGAACATCACCAGCCGACGGACCCCCTGCTCCGCGCCCCTGAGTGTCCGGAAATCAAGGGTCAATCCGCCCTCGAACAGGATGATGGCCACAGCGACGGACACGAACGGGGTCAGCAAGTCACCAAAGTCTCGCGCCGGATCGAGAATGCCCAGACCCGGGCCGATCAGAAGACCCGCCGCCAGCATGAGCACGATGCCCGGCAGGTGAAACCGCCAGGCCAGCCATTGCGCCGCCACACCAAGCCCGCCAACCAGAGCGATTGCGGTGACCGGTTCGAGTCCTGCGCTTTCGGCCCCGATCGCCATGCGTCAGGTGCCACCCGCCGCAATTCTGGGGGTCTGTCCTCCGACAAGGCGCGCGTGGGTCTGCAGTGCAAACCGGTCGGTCATGCCGGCGATGTAGTCGCTCACCAGCCGGGCAAGCGCGGTTTCGCCGCCGGCGCGCGCCACATCCTGCTGCCAGCGTCTGGGCAACAGGTCCGGCTGATCCAGCAGCACCGGAAAGAGATCTTCGACAATGCCCGTCACTTCGTGCCGCATTTCGACCACCCTGGGGGCACGGTACATGCGCCGAAACAGAAATCTGCGTATGTCCTGCAAATCGCGCCACATCTCATCTGAAAACCGGATCACCGGACGCCCTGTTCTGCGCACCGCGTCCACGCTGTCGGGCTGAAGCTCTCGGAGCACGGCCTTCGAGGTTTCGATGACATCGCCCACCATGACCCCGAACACACGGCGCAGCGCCTCATGCCGCCGCCGGTACGGCTCCAGCCCCGGATAGCGGGCCTCAACGTCGGCGTAGCACGCCCCGACAACCGGCAGCATGCGCACGTCATCTTCGGTGAAGAGACCCGCCCGCAAGCCGTCATGCAGGTCATGATTGTTATATGCAATGTCATCGGACAAGGCGGCCACCTGCGCTTCGGCGCTGGCAAAGCTGTCCAGTTCGAGATCGTGGGCTGCGTTGTAATCGGCCAGCGCATAAGGCAACGCACCCGTGACCGGACCATTGTGCTTGGCAATGCCTTCCAGCGTGTCCCATGTCAGGTTCAGGCCGTCGAACTCTGCATAGTGGCGTTCGAGCGCGGTCACGATGCGAATGGCCTGGGCGTTGTGATCGAACCCGCCATAGGGCTGCATCAGCCGGTTCAGCGCATCCTCGCCGGTGTGACCAAAGGGCGTGTGCCCGAGATCATGCGCCAGCGCCACGGCCTCGGTCAGTTCCGCATTGAGACCAAGCGCTCCGGCGATCGTGCGGGCCACCTGCGCGACTTCGATCGAATGGGTCAGCCGGGTTCTGAAGTAATCTCCCTCGTGTTCGACAAAGACCTGCGTCTTGTGCTTGAGACGGCGAAACGCGCTGGAATGGATGATTCTGTCACGATCGCGCTGGTAGCAGGACCGCCAGGCGCTTTCTGTCTCGAACACCAGCCGTGCCCGCGCCCGGGCTGGGTCGGCTGCGCACACATTTTGCATTGCCTCGTCCTTGTCGGCCTGTCCCACGCCCCGTATATTGCACCCAAGGCCGTGATGAAACCTTCGGTGTTGATACAGATGCACACCGAACATCGTTCAGGACGTAAACAGGATGAACCTGCCACCACATGTCACCGACCGCGCTTTTGAACGTCTGGCCGAAATTGGCGCGGGCGATCAGGGTCAGGCGCTGCGTGTCGCGGTCGAGGGCGGCGGCTGTTCCGGATTTCAGTACGAAATCAAGCTGGACGCGCCGGCCGAGGATGATCTTGTGCTGGAACGTCTCGGACAGCGCGTGGTGGTCGATGCGGTGTCACTTCCCTTTCTGGCAGGGGCAACGATCGACTTCAGCGAGGAACTGATCGGCGCGCGGTTTACGATCGACAATCCGAATGCCAGCAGTTCGTGTGGGTGCGGCACCTCGTTTTCCATGTGAAATTCGCAATGGCCCGCGCCTCGGCGCCGCACGGCCTCACTCTGCCGGCAGAATGGCGGGCTTTGCCGCACCGGTCTTTGCGGCGTCTCTGTCCGCGCTCCGGCAGGATCGCACTCTGTCCCGGACCAGCCACGCCCCGGCAAGGATCATGAGGCCTGCGCCGGTGTAGACTTCCGGACCGGGCCGTTCTCCGAAGACAATGATGCCGAGCGCCACCATCCAGACGAATTGCAGGTTGATCAGCGGCGTCACCACAAACGCCGGCAGCAGACGCAATGCGGCAACCAGAACCCATCGCGCCGCAAACAGCAGCGCGGCGTAGCCCGCCGCCCAAAGCAGGTGCAGAACGCTCATCGGAGTAAAGACAAACGGCAATGCCAGCGCCATGACGAGCCCAAGCGCAAGATTGGGATAGAATACCTGCGCAAGAAGGTTCCGGTCATACCGCCCGATATAGCGCGACGCGATCATGGACACGGTGCCAAGACCGGCGGCGGCAAAGGCAATGAAATGACCCGCGCCAATCGTGCCGATCCCCGCCGGGAAAAGGCAGGCCAGCCCGACCGACCCCAGTGACAAGGCGGCCCAGGCCCGCCACCCCACTGTTTCGCCAAGACACGGCCCGGAGGCCAGCGCCGCCATCAGCGGGATCAGCGCGATAAAAAGGAAAACCTCGGCAAAGGGCAACAGGGCAAACGCGTAGTAGAAGGCCACAGTGCCCAGAATTGTGGCGATCACACGCACTGCCATAGTCTTGGGGCATTTGGTTGAAAATCCCCGCCATTGGCCGCCCGGACGCCGTGTGGGGGCGCGGTTCACCAACACGCAAAGGAGCGCCACAAGCAGGCCGGAGAGCGCGAAAAGCTGCGGTGCGGAATAGGTTTCAGCAAAGACCTTTGTGATCGCGTCCGCACCGGAAATCAGCACGGTGTACAGCACCG
Source organism: Pseudomonadota bacterium (assembly GCA_039028815.1). GTDB lineage: Bacteria > Pseudomonadota > Alphaproteobacteria > Rhodobacterales > Rhodobacteraceae > Roseovarius. The sequence goes on along the minus strand of JBCCHI010000003.1, from coordinate 21,395 downwards.
CCAGCCCGAGCCCTCCAAGAACCGCCGTGCTGCCGGCCTTGCCGATCATGTCCACCCCCCTTGACGGCGTGTCGCAGACACCGGCACGGCTGTGGCCGCGCATTCTGCACCCGGGTTTGCAAACGGCCGTTCGGCGCGGGCGAATCCGGCAAAGAAAGCTTCAAAATCAACGGCTTCTTCTGCTGCTGCGATCACCTCGCGCGCTTCGTCCGAGAGCGACTGATCGAGAACATCGCGCATCCGGGACCAGTCCGGGCTGCGGCTGTCGCGCATCCCCAGCATGCATTCCGACAGCTCCCGCAGAGGGGCCACAGCAGCGTGCGGGGCGCGAAACGCCACCGGTCCTTCGGGCAGGGTCAGTCCAAAGCCACCGGTGCCGCACACCAGCGCGTGCCAGTTTGTCATCAGATATGGGTGATAGTCGTCCGCAAACCAGGCCATCTCGTCGCCGACCGCATCAAAACGGCGCGCCTGCGCGCGCAGCCAGTTCTCCCAGATCTCGGGCGGGGTCGTTCCTGCAAAGCGGAGCGCAGTACAGACCTCGGCAAGCAGGTCAATGTTCAGTTCCAGAAAGGCCAGCGTCCCGGCAAAGCGCAGACTGTCTTCGAACGCCGCGGGGATCTTCGGGTCGCGGCGGCCATACTCGGACAGGTAAAAGACGATGTGCGTCAGCTCGTAGGCCGCCTTCTTGTTGGGCAAGGCAAAGGTCGCACTGCGGGCACCGAAGGCGCGCAGTCGATCGTCCAGCCCGTCTTCTCCGCGCAGCGGATCCACACCGCGCCGCAAACACAACCTGCGCGCCTCGGCCCGCTGCAGGTCGCTCAGTTCTGCGCCAACCAGGTTCTGCTCTGCCACCCAATGCACGGCGCGCATCCCCGCATCGCCCGGCAATCCAAGATCTTCCAGGTCAAGCGCGAGCGAAAGCAAAAACCGGTAATACTGTGGAAAGAATGCCAGTTTCTGATCCAACGCATCGTAAAACTTCGTCATCGGAGCCAGAGCCTGAGGACCGACAGCGGAGCCGGTGCTTTCCAGAATGCCCAGCAGTTCGGCGTTTTCCTTGAGCCAGAACACGTCCGACGGTCGCCGGCGCTCTTCAGCGAAGCGCTGGATCGCTGCCGCAACCCGCGCTTCGCGATTGGTTTGGCGAAACGGAACACTCAGTTGAACAACAGACCCCATCTTTCTGATATCCCTTGATTTTCCGCTTCGTTCCGATCTCAGAGGCTTGACGTAAAGAGCCCGGTCGCCTCGCCATCGGCTGTGCGTTCGGCACGCACGGGTCCAAGGCTTGACGTGAAGGCTTCTACCTTGTCGCCCGAGCCGATCTCAGCCGTCGTCGGGGCAAGAGAGGATGTGAACATCTCTACCCCGTCTCCGAGATCTGTACCACCCAGGGTGGGTGCAAGACTGGAGGTGAACGCTTCGACACGCTCGCCGGAGACAATGTCGGACAGTGTGGGCGCAAGGCTTGACGTGAACAACGCCACGTTTTCGCCTGTCATGCCGTCGGTTGACCCGGCCTGAACCAGCGAGGATGTAAACGCTTCTGTCGCGTGCCCGTCGAGCATGTCTGACTCGACGTTAGCGTCAGAAAACTGAGTAAATTGGACTTCTTTGCGTAGTGCGGTCATATTTTTCTCCCGTGAAAGGTTACCACGACCGAGACATTACGCGTCAAAATTGTTCTGCCAATCCCTTTTTCACGACACCCCACTTATCCACAGGGCAGCAAGCATCTTTCGTTTTTGACAACGCGCCTGAATTTTATCTGTTTAAAATGCGCGCGCCCGGATCAGAAAAAAAAGATATCCACATGGGGCAAAAGTATGCTTTGGCATCGAGTTTTCATATTCTGTACCCGAATCAATCATTAGAAGACTCTAGATAATACGACTCGCCTGTATGTCGAGCGCGGCTTTGCCGTGCTTGCGACGCGGCCGCGCTTGCGCGATAGAAAGACACGCAATCGCTTGGGGATGTCATGAAAATAGCCAGCTTCAACATCAACGGCATCAAGGCACGTCAAGCCACGTTGGCCGACTGGTTGCAGGACGCGCAGCCAGACGTCGCAATCCTCCAGGAAATCAAATCTGTCGACGATGCGTTTCCGGCCGAGATCTTCGAAGACCTGGGATACCAGGTCGAAACTCATGGGCAAAAAAGCTTCAATGGCGTTGCGTTGCTGTCAAAGGTCGCGCTTGAGGATGTCACGCGCGGCCTGCCGGGTGACGACAGCGACGAGCAGGCGCGCTGGATCGAGGCCACGGTGGTCGGACGGGCAAAGAGCCTGCGGATCTGCGGCCTGTACCTGCCCAACGGCAACCCTGCGCCCGGCCCGAAATACGACTACAAACTGTCATGGATGGCCCGTCTTCAGGATCGCGCGCAGGCCCTGCTGAAGACAGAGCAGCCCTTCCTGATGGCGGGCGACTACAACGTGATCCCGCAGGATGAAGACGCCGCGCACCCCGACGCATGGCAAAACGATGCCCTGGCACGTCCGGAAAGTCGCGCCGCGTTCCGCCGTCTGCTGTATCTCGGCTTTACCGAGGCGTTCCGCGCAGATACGCACGGACCCGGACATTTTACGTTCTGGGACTATCAGGCCAACGCCTGGGACCGCGACAACGGCATTCGGATCGACCACTTTCTGCTGAGCCCGCAGGCCGCTGACATGATGCAGGAGTGCTGGATCGACAAGGCGGTGCGGGGCGGCGAAAAACCATCGGACCACGTTCCGATCCTGATCGAACTGGATCTGTAATCGGTCGCTCAGGCGGTCACGTCATGACGATAGAGCCAGTCGAACCGGCCGATCAGAGATCCGGGGCGCAGCGTCTCTGCGGCGCGCATTGACCTGTGCATCGCCCAGCGAAGCACAGGCCGGGACAGATGATAGTATCCTGCGTTGCGGTTTGCCGCCTCCACGGCGCGGCGCGCGCGCGCCTGGCGGCGGGCCTGATAGGCCGCGAGACCGGCATCAAGCGTGGCCGCGCGCGACACCGCATCCGCCAGCACCCAGGCGTCTTCCAGCGCAAGATTCGCCCCCTGCGCCATGAACGGGAGGGTCGGGTGCGCGGCATCGCCCAGCAATGCAAGGGCGCCGCCATGCCAGCGCGCCGCCACCGGATGACGGAACAGGCCCCACAGGTGAACCGTTTCGACCCGCGACAAAAGCCCGGTCACCTCGGGCGCGAAATCCGCAAAAGCCTGTCTCAGGCTGATCGGATCGTCCTGCTGGCTCCAGCTTTCGCGCGCCCATGCGGACCTCTCGTGAACCGCCACGATGTTGCGCAACTGTCCGTTTCTTATGGGATAGCTGACAAGATGGCGACGGGGGCCCATGAACAGGCGCACATCGGGCGCTGCGTCGTGCTCCGGCACCAACGCCCGCCAGGCGACCTGACCGGTAAAAAAGCTGTCACTGTCGGTATTGAGCGCGGTACGGGCCAGCGAATGCAACCCATCCGCCCCGACGACAAGAGAGGCTGAAAACGTCTCGCCTGCTTCGGTGGTCACCCGCGCCGGCGGTCCCGGTTCGACCCCGGCGACAGGCTGCGAAAGAAGGATTTCGACACCAGCCTCTCGGGCACGCCTCAGCAGAAGGTCCAGAAGATCCGCCCGGTGAACAAGGCAATACCGCCGGTCCGCCCCGCGGCTCAGCGGCAGCCTGACGATCGGAGTGCCCTTGTAGTCGATCATGTGCACGACATCGGGCTGGACGGAACATGCCAGCAGCTCCTCAGACAGGCCAAGCGCGTCAAGAACCGCGTATCCGTTCGGGCTGACCTGCAGGCCTGCCCCGACCTCTGTCAGGTGCGGTGCCTGTTCGAGAATACGGACCGCCGCGCCTCGTTGCGCCAGACATATCGCTGAAGCAAGCCCGCCGATTCCGCACCCGACCACAAGCGCGTCCAGAGTGTCGAGTGTCATGGCCTCATCCTTGACGAAAAACGCCGGGGTGCAAACCCCGGCGTTCGAATTCCAGCACGCGAGACACCCTAGTCGTCGCGATGAACTTTCTCGCGCCGCTCATGACGTTCCTGCGCTTCAAGGCTCATTGTCGCGATCGGGCGGGCATCCAGTCGCTTCAGGCTGATTGGTTCCCCTGTCACTTCGCAATAGCCGTATTCGCCCTCTTCGATGCGGCGAAGGGCAGAATCGATCTTTGCAACCAGCTTGCGCTGGCGGTCGCGCGTCCGCAATTCCAGCGCGCGGTCCGTTTCCTCGCTTGCGCGGTCCGCCACGTCGGGAATCGCGCGGGTGCTGTCCTGCAGCCCCTCGATCGTATCGCGGCTTTCTTCAAGCAATTCGGATTTCCAATGGATCAGCTTGCGGCGGAAGTATTCAAGCTGACGATCATTCATGAACGGTTCGTCTTCAGCCGGAGTGTAGTCCTCGGGCAGAAACGTCTCAACTTTCATGGTCACTCCCTCAACTATGCCAGCGTCTGTCATCTCCGTCTCCTCAGACCGGCACCCACGGGCGAGCAATTACACCTGCGCCGGGGGATTGTCACGAGTAAATCACCACCGTTGATGTGATCTTTACCTAAGACTAGTGTGCCACGGGTTGATGCCCAGCATCTCGCGGAAAAAGGGTGACATTTTATGCAGTTTGCCGGAACGGGCGCCTATATCGCCACGGAAGATCTGACTGTGGCGGTCAATGCCGCCGTGACACTGGAACGGCCCCTTCTGGTCAAGGGCGAGCCCGGCACCGGTAAAACGGAACTTGCGCGGCAGGTTGCGCAGGCCTTGGGTCTGCGGATGATCGAATGGAACATCAAGTCCACCACCCGCGCCCAGCAGGGACTATATGAATACGATGCCGTCAGCCGCCTGCGCGACAGCCAGCTTGGTGAAGAACGCGTGCACGAGGTGGGCAACTACATCCGCAAGGGCAAGCTGTGGCAAGCGTTCGCAGCGGATGAAAAGGTGGTTTTGCTGATCGACGAGATCGACAAGGCGGACATCGAGTTTCCCAACGACCTGCTGCAGGAACTCGACCGGATGGAGTTTCACGTCTACGAAACAAATGAAACCGTGCAGGCCGTGCACCGTCCGATCGTGATCATCACCTCGAACAACGAAAAGGAACTGCCCGACGCCTTTCTGCGCCGGTGTTTTTTTCACTACATCCGCTTTCCCGATCCCGAGACGATGAAGCGGATTGTCGAAGTGCACCATCCGGGTATCAAAGACAGGCTTCTGAGTGAGGCACTGACACAGTTCTACGACATCCGGGATCAGGCGGGACTGAAGAAAAAGCCGTCCACTTCGGAAGTTCTGGACTGGCTCAGGCTGATCCTGGCCGAGGATCTGTCACCGGAGGATCTGCGCCGTGACGGGCCGGATGCCCTGCCAAAGCTGCACGGCGCGCTTCTGAAGAATGAACAGGACGTGCATCTCTTCGAGCGACTGGCCTTCATGGCGCGCAACACCCGTCAGGGACGCTGAACGGGGCCACGCGGCCACAGGCCGGGCCTTTCCCAGTTCCGGGCGCAGAAAATCCTATGCAAGTGCTTCGATGGGGATATGCTTGTCCGGTGGATGCCGCCCGCATCCCTGCCTGCCGTGCGCAAATCCCGTGCGGTTTCTGTATGCTGTAACGGAGCGATGCATTGCCCATCCGCCCCGACGTGACATGTGTGGCACGCCTGCGTGTTGACGACGCGTGCCACAATATGACCCCGCCGACACCATATGCGTGTCGGGCGGTCGTGCTCTGCTGCCGAGCAACCTTCGCGACAAGGAGCGCGCTATGAGATTGTTTGGCCTTCCCCTGATATTGGGCGCGTTCGCACTGGTCGGATGCGGCGCACCAAGAGGGCCCGAGACGCCCGCCCGCGCCGCAATACATGCGCCCGTGACACTGCCCGCGATCAGAACGTTTTCCACGCCCCGCCCGGTGCCCCCCAACCGGTCGAATGCGGATATTGCACGCGACTTTCTGGATTTGTCCTTCCAGCTTGAATCAGGGCGCGATCTGCCGCGATTCACCAGGTTCGAGGAACCCGTTTCGATCCGGGTGACCGGCGCGCCGCCGCCGACCCTGGTGTCTGATCTCGATCGCCTGATCGGTCGCCTGCGCAGCGAGGCCGGCATAGATGTGCGGCGCGTACGCGGCGGAGCGGCTAACATCACCATCGAGGCCGTGCCCCGTGCCCAGATTCGCCGGGCGCTGCCGCGTGCGGCCTGTTTCGTGGTTCCGAACATAGACCGGCTGTCCGAGTATCGTCGCATGCGAAACAGCCGTGCCACCAACTGGGCAGCTCTGGAAAAGCGCGAGCGCATCGCGATTTTCCTGCCCAATGATGCGGCGCCTCAGGAGGTCCGCGATTGTCTGCACGAAGAACTGGCGCAGGCACTGGGACCTCTCAACGACCTCTACCGGCTGTCCGATTCGGTCTTCAATGACGACAACGTGCACACCGTGCTGACCGGGTTCGACATGCTGGTCTTGCGGGCCTACTACGATCCGGTGCTGCGCAACGGCATGACGAAAAACGAGGTCGCCGCCGAATTGCCGGGCATTCTGTCCCGGCTGAACCCGCGCGGCGAGAGTATTGCGCCGCGCCCCGCCGCCGCCACGCCGCGCGCATGGATCGACGCCATCCAGACCGCGCTTGGCCCCGGCGCGGGCAAGAGCCAGAGGATGTCTGCCGCGCGCACCGCGCTGCGGATCGCCGAACAGCAGGGATGGCAGGATCATCGGCGTGCATTCTCGCATTTTGCGAACGGGCGTCTTGCCCAGATCAACAATCCGCAACTTGCACAGTCGCATTTTGATCGCGCCGAGGCGTTCTACCGGCGCACGCCGGGCACCGATCTGCACCGTGCCTATCTGGCGACGCATCTGGCCGCCTATGCGGTGAATGACGGCCGGGGCGTGCAGGCGCAGGGCCTGATCGGTCCGCATCTGGACACCGCCGAACGCCACGAAAACGCGGCGCTTCTGGCCACGCTTCTGCTTCTGAGGGCCGAGGCGCTGGACCTGTCCGGTCAGGTTTCGGAAGCGCAAAGCGCGCGTCTGGACAGTGTCGGCTGGGCGCGCTACGGGTTCGGCAGTGACTGGGAGGTGCGCGCAAAGATCAACGAGATTGCGTCGCTCCGCTCATCGGGACGACAAAACGGACGATAAGATGATCGTGGCTTTGGGGGGCGTGTTTGGCGCGGGGCTGGGCGCTTTTCTGGCCTACAGGCGCAAGGGTGCGCCCGCTGATATCCTGCAATATGCCTTTGTCTTCTTTCTGATTTTCGCCATCCTGGGGCTCTTTATAACGATCATCGTCCACCGGTCGGCGCTCTGACCGATGTTCGCCTCGTTTTTCGACAATCTGCGCGCGGCGAACCTGCCGGTCTCGTTGCGCGAATACCTGACCTTTCTCGATGCAATGCAGCGCGGTCTGGTGACCTATGACATCGAGGGGTTCTACTTTCTCGCCCGCACCTCGATGGTCAAGGACGAGCGACTGATTGACCGGTTTGACCGGGCCTTCGCCCAGAGTTTCGAGGGATTGGAGGCGATCAGTGCCGATGACATACTGAACGCAATCGACCTGCCCCGCGACTGGCTGGAAAAAATGGCCGAAAAACACCTGACCGACGCTGAAAAGGCCGAGATCGACTCGCTGGGCGGTTTCGACAAGCTGATGGAGACGCTGAAGCAAAGGCTTGCCGAGCAAAAGGGCCGGCACCAGGGCGGCAGCAAGTGGGTTGGTACGGCCGGCACCTCGCCTTTCGGCGCCTATGGCTACAACCCCGAAGGTGTGCGGATCGGACAGGAGGGCAGCCGCCACCGCCGCGCCGTGAAAGTGTGGGACAAACGGGAGTTTCGCGACTTCGACGACACTGTTGAACTGGGCACGCGCAACATAAAGGTCGCGCTCAAGCGCCTGCGCCGGTGGGCACGCGACGGGGCCGAGGAAGAGCTTGACCTTGACGGTACGATCCGGGCAACCGCCGACCACGGCTATCTGGATGTCAGGACCCGCCCGGAGCGTCGCAACGCCGTGAAGGTTTTGCTGTTTCTGGATGTCGGCGGCTCGATGGATCCGCATGTCAGACTGGTCGAAGAGCTGTTTTCCGCGGCGCGGACGGAATTCAAACACCTGGAACACTACTACTTTCACAATTGTCTCTACGAAGGCGTATGGCGCGACAACCGCCGCCGGTGGTCGGAACAGACCCCCACTGACGAGGTGCTGCACACCTATGGCCCCGACTACAAATGCATTTTTGTGGGCGACGCCTCTATGTCGCCTTACGAAATCGCCTATCCGGGCGGGGCAAATGAGCACTGGAACGCAGAAGCCGGGCAGGTCTGGCTGACGCGCGCGCGCGGGCAGTGGCCCGACAATCTGTGGCTCAATCCGGTACCGCATCGGCATTGGGGCCACACGCATTCCATTGCGATGATTCAGGAGATCTTCGAAGACCGGATGGTGCCCATGACGCTGGAGGGAATCGAGGCGGGCATGAAACTGCTGGGCCGCTGATCTGCGCAGGCAGGACAGTGGACATCATCCTCTGCCCGTGACACAGCGCAGGTATGGACGCGCGCAAGATCATCATAGACACCGATCCGGGACAGGATGATGCCGTCGCGATATTGCTGGCTCTGGCCAGCCCGGAGATCAGCCTGCTGGGATTGACCTGTGTCGCCGGAAACGTGCCGCTGGACCTGACCGCGCGCAACGCCCGCATGGTCTGCGAACTGGCCGGGCGGACGGAAATCCCGGTCTTCGCCGGATGCGACCGCCCCCTGAAGCACGACCTCGTGACCGCCGAGCACATCCATGGCGAAACCGGTCTGGAGGGGCCTGACCTACCCGAGCCGCGCATGCCGCTTGCATCGACCCATGCGGTCGACTTTCTGATTGATACGCTGCGCCATGAACCGCCGGGCCACGTCACGTTGGTGGCCATCGGCCCCCTGACCAATATCGCCACAGCCTTTGAGACCGCGCCTGACATCATGTCGCGTGCCGCCGAAGTCGTGGTCATGGGCGGCGCCTACTTCAAGGTTGGCAATGTCACGCCCTCGGCCGAATTCAACATTCATGTGGATCCGGTCGCGGCTGCGATCGTTTTTTCGGCGGGCGTGCCGGTTACCGTTATGCCGCTGGACGCGACCTACAAGGCGCTTGTGACCCGCGCGCGCAACGCCTCGTTTCGTGCGATCGGCAACCGGGTCGGCCACGCTGTTGCGGACATGACCGACTTTTCAGAGCGGTTCGACCACGAAAGATATGGCGCAGAAGGTGCGCCGCTGCATGATCCCTGCACGATTGCCTATCTTCTGCGGCCCGGGCTTTTTTCGGGCCGTCACGTCAATGTCGAGATCGAAACGGAATCGGCCCTGACGCTTGGCATGACCGTTGCGGACTGGTGGGGCGTGACAGATCGGCCCCGCAACGCGATGTTCATGGGTGATCTCGATGCCGAAGGCTTCTTTTCCCTCCTGACCGACAGACTGGCTCGCCTATGACACAGCTGACACGCGCACAAAGCGGCGATCTTGAACGCCTGTTGCCTCTGGTCGTGGCGTTCCACACGGAAATGAGGATCGAGCAGGACGACAGCACGCGCCGCGAGGCACTTCTGCCCTTGCTGGACGGATCCCCCTACGGCGCAGTGTTTCTGGCAGGCCCCGCACGCGCCCCGGTGGGCTATTGCATCGTCACCTACGGGTGGTCCACGGAATTCGGCGGACAGGACGGGTTCATTGATGAAATCTTTGTCAGGCCGCCCGTTCGCGGCCGGGGACTGGGGCGCGATATCCTGAATGGTGTTATCGGTCTGCTGACCGATCAGGGCGTGCGCGCGCTGCATCTGGAGGTCGACAAGACCGACGATACCGCACGCGCGCTCTACGAAAGACTGCACTTCAGGGCGCGGGATCGCTATATGCTGATGTCACGCAAACTCTGAGACAGACGGGGCGCCCTGACATGCAGATTGCATTCGACAACAGCTATGCCCGGCTGCCCGCGCAGTTCTACACGCGACAGAACCCGACACCCGTGCGCGCGCCGCAGCTGATCGCCTTTAACCATGCGCTGGCAGAAGAGCTGGGCATCATGCCCGGAGAGACGGACGAGCTTGCCCGGATTGTGACCGGCAACACCCTTCCGGAAGGGGCCGATCCCCTGGCGCAGGTCTATGCCGGGCACCAGTTTGGCGGGTTCTCGCCGCAACTGGGCGATGGGCGCGCGATGCTGCTGGGCGAAGTTGTCAGCGCCAAGGGCCGGTTTGACATCCAGCTCAAGGGATCTGGGCGCACGCCGTATTCCCGTATGGGCGATGGCCGGGCATGGCTTGGCCCGGTGCTGCGGGAGTACGTCGTGTCCGAGGCAATGGCCGCGCTTGGCGTGCCAACAAGCCGCGCGCTTGCCGCGGCAACAACGGGCGAACAGGTCTTTCGCGAACAGGGCGCGCTGCCGGGGGCGGTGCTGACGCGCGTGGCATCAAGCCATATCCGTGTCGGCACGTTTCAGTTTTTCGCGGCCCGCCGGGATGTTGAAGCGCTTCAGACGCTCTATGATCACGTTGTCGGGCGCCATTATCCCAACGCCGCTGACCCGGTTGCGTTTCTTGATGCCGTGATTGCCGCGCAGGCGGCGCTTGTGGCTCAATGGATGGCCGTCGGTTTCATCCACGGGGTCATGAACACCGACAACACGACGCTGTCGGGAGAAACGATAGACTACGGACCCTGTGCGTTCATGGATGTCTATCATCCCGAGACCGTCTTCAGTTCGATCGACACGCATGGTCGCTACAGCTATGCCAACCAGCCGCGCGTTCTGGTCTGGAACATGGCGCAGCTGGCCACCGCGCTTGTGCCGCTGATGCCCGATCAGGAGGAAGCTGTCGCGGCGTTCACCCGCTCTGTTCACGCCATGCCGGCGCTGATCGAGGCCGAGTGGAGGCAGCGTTTCGGCGAAAAGATCGGCCTTGCGCAGGCCAGTGAAGACGACGACGCGTTGATCAGCGATCTGCTGGAGCTCATGGCCGCGGGACGCGCGGACTTTACCAACACGTTTCGCGCCCTATCGTCTGGTGACACCGCCGCGCGGGATCATTTTCTTGATCCGGCCGCCTTTGAGCACTGGGCCTCGCGCTGGCACGACAGACTGGCCAACGAGGACGCACCAGAGGCGCGCATGCGGGCCGTGAACCCGGTCTTTATCCCGCGCAACCATCGGGTGGAACAGATGATCGTGGCCGCCGTCGACGGCGACTACGCCCCGTTCCGGCGTCTTCTTGAGGTCCTGGCGCACCCGTTCGCCGATCAGGCGGACGCGATCGACCTGGGCTATCCCCCTACAGAGACCGAAGTGGTCCGCCAGACATTCTGCGGGACATGACCGCGTGCGCCTGACCGCGGTAACAGCTTCCGCTTGCGCGTGAAATCGCATAAACCCGTTCGCGCAACATGACGATCACCCGTGCGGGCCGGTAGAGAGGCGGAGCCAGCGATGAACGACACGATCACTGACCGGTGCGAGGTCAAGGGTCTGCGGATGACCGATCAGCGCCGCACCATCGCCGCTGTTCTCGAAGAGGCCGATGACCATCCGGATGTGGAAGAACTGTATGCGCGCGCCTCCGCGCGCGATCCCGGCATCTCGATTGCCACCGTATACCGGACGGTCAAACTGTTCGAAGAAGCCGGCATTCTGGATCGTCTCGAATTCGGCGACGGCCGCGCCCGCTACGAGGATGCCGAGCGCGACCACCACGACCATCTGATCGACCTGAGTTCCGGCGAAGTGATCGAGTTTGTCGATCCCGAGATCGAGCAACTGCAGGAAAGGATCGCCGCCAAGCTGGGCTACAGGCTCAAGGGGCACCGGCTTGAACTTTATGGCGTGCCGATGAAAAAGGCCTGAACAAAGAGCCTGAAAAACGGTCAGAAAACGGTGTGGCAAGATGGCCTTCGACAGGCTGCGCGAAGCCACGCCCAAAGACAGATTGCCTGCGTCAGTGGATTTGAGAAGGTGCCGCCCGATGAACAACGTGCAGGGTATTGTGCTAGTGATCTTCGCCATGGCGGCGTTCACCGTCGAGGACATGTTCATAAAGACGCTCTCCGCGACGCTGCCTGTGGGACAGATCCTGATCGGCATCGGTCTTGGCTCGGGCGCGCTCTTTGCAGCCCTTGCCGTTTCTCGGGGTCACGCGCTCTTCGCCCGGCCCGCCTGGCAGCCTTTGCTGCTGGCGCGCGCCGGCGCCGAAGCCATCGCCGCCATCGCTTTCGCCTCGGCGCTTTCGCTGGTTGACATCTCGGTCGTGGCGGCGGTCTTTCAGGTGACACCGCTTGCGATCACCATGGGGGCGGCCGTGTTTCTGGGCGAACAGGTCGGCTGGCGCCGGTGGAGCGCGATCACGCTTGGTTTCGTGGGCGTCATGTTGATCATCCGGCCGGGGCAGGCGGACTTCGATCTCGCGGTGCTGCTGCCCATCGTCTCTGTCATTGCAGTGGCCGCGCGGGATCTGATGACCCGCCGGATCAGCGTTGAAGTCCCGTCTACAATTGTGTCCTTTCAGGGCTTTGCCGCACTCGTGCCGGCGGGCGCGCTTTTGCTGCTCGCCACCGACGGGGCGTTTTTGCAGATGTCCGGAGTGGAAGGTGTGCAGCTTGGCGTGGCCGTCCTCTTTGGTGCGCTGGCGTATTATTGCATCGTGACGGCAATGCGGGTGGCGGAAGCGTCGGCCGTGACCCCCTATCGCTACACACGCCTGCTGTTCTCGCTGGCCGTCGGGGTCTTTGTCTTTGGCGAGCGTCCCGATGCCTTGACGCTGGCCGGGGCGGGTCTGATCATCGGAACCGGGCTTTACACTTTCGTGCGCGAGCAGCGCCTCGCGCGGCGTGCCCGGACACAAGCGGCTTCGACTGCAGCGTTGCGCTGAGGCGCATCTGCAAAAGCCGGCTCGGTTGCACGCGCCCCGATACATGGTAAGGACGCGCAAGCACGCGGAATGACCCAGGGAGATATCTCATGAGCATCATCGTTGAAATCCACGGCCGTGAAATCCTGGACAGCCGGGGCAATCCGACGGTCGAGGTCGACGTGGTGCTCGAAGACGGAACAATGGGCCGCGCCGCGGTCCCGTCAGGTGCCTCGACCGGCGCGCACGAGGCTGTGGAAAAGCGCGACGGAGATGCCGCGCGCTACAAGGGCAAGGGCGTCCGCGATGCGGTGGCTGCGGTCAATGGCGAGATCGCCGAAGAGCTTCTGGGCTGTGACGTGACCGAGCAGGTCGCCATCGACGAGGCGATGATAGAACTCGACGGCACGTCCAACAAGGCGCGGCTGGGGGCAAATGCCATACTGGGCGTTTCACTGGCCTGTGCCAAGGCCGCCGCAGAGTTTTCGCTCCAGCCGCTTTACCGGTATGTCGGAGGGGTGCAGGCCCGCACCCTGCCCGTTCCGATGATGAATATCATCAATGGCGGTGAACACGCCGACAATCCGATCGATATTCAGGAATTCATGATCATGCCGGTCTCGGCCCCGAGCCTGCGCGATGCGGTGCGTGTCGGATCGGAAGTGTTTCACACATTGAAAAACGAGCTGTCCGAAGCGGGCCTGTCGACCGGCATCGGCGACGAGGGCGGATTTGCCCCCGATATCGCGTCAACGCGCGACGCCCTGAACTTCATTTTGCGCGCGGTGGAAAAAGCCGGCTACGTCCCTGGCGACGATGTCTTTCTTGCGCTGGATTGTGCCTCTACCGAATACTTCAGGAATGACCGGTATGTTCTTTCGGGAGAAGACAAAATCCTGACCCCGGATGAACATGCCTCGTATCTTGAGGCGCTGGTACGGGACTATCCCATCATTTCGATCGAGGATGGCATGGCCGAAGATGACTGGCAGGGCTGGACCGCCCTGACCCAAAGCATCGGCGACAGGGTTCAGCTTGTCGGCGACGACCTGTTCGTCACCAATCCGGCGCGTCTTGTCGAAGGCATCGCGCGCGGTGTCGCGAATTCCATGCTCGTGAAGGTCAACCAGATCGGCACGCTGACACAGACCCTGCAGGCGGTCGAGATGGCCCATCGCGCGGGATACACGAATGTCATGTCGCACCGCTCGGGCGAAACCGAGGATGCCACAATCGCCGATCTGGCCGTCGCCACCAATTGCGGGCAGATCAAAACCGGATCGCTCGCCCGCTCCGACCGGCTGGCCAAGTACAACCAGCTGATCCGGATCGAGGAGATGCTGGGCGATACAGCCATCTATGCCGGACGATCCGTTCTGAAGTAACCGCACGCTGTTCTGCGTGAAAGACCCCAGCGAGAGCCCGGATGACAGCCGATGAGATCATAGCGACACTAAAGCTCGAACCCCATCCGGAGGGTGGGTTTTATGCGCCCACATGGGTTGCCGACGGCCCCGGCCGCGCGGCCGGCACGGCGATCTACTATCTTCTGCGCGGAGCGGACCCGCATCGCTGGCACAAGATCGACAGCGCCGAAATCTGGCACTACTATGCCGGCGCTCCGCTTGTTCTGAGCATTGCCGAAACCGAAGAGGGGCCCGCGCGCGACCTGATTCTCGGCCCGGACATCCTGTCAGGCGCCCGGCCGCAGATCATCATTCCTCCCTGGCACTGGCAGGTCGCGCGATCGACAGGAGACTGGACCCTGGTCGGCTGCACCGTCTCGCCCGGCTTCGAATTCCAGCACTTCACCCTTGCATCGGAAGACTTTGATATTCCTCGCTAAAGCGTTTCGCGACAACCCTGAGTCGCAGAGTGTCGCGTAACGCAGTGCATCGTCCCTATGCTGCGCGCCTTTCGCCTTCGGCTGGTGTTTCTGGGTAGAGGTGAAAGGCTTCGGTTTCTGGCGGACATTCCGGCAGGTCCAGACGCATCGCCATCTCGCGGATCACACCCGCATCGACCCGGTCCGTTTTCGCCATCCGCCCAAGCGAATTGGCAAAGGCCCGTGCCCGGCGCGGATTGATCCGGATTGCGGCAACCCCGGCTTCAGAGAGAGCCGTGCTAAGCGGTGTTTCAGGATAAAGGCGAAAGGGTTTAAGGTCTGATTTTGCGAGCAAAATCCAGAAGCTGCCTGGTCGATCCGTCCTTGCCCGCCGTGCCGGATCCGGAGGACAGCAGCGGCTCGATCTCGCGGGCGAGGTCCTTGCCCAGCTCCACCCCCCATTGATCAAACGAATTGATGCCCAGCATCGTGCCCTCCACGAACACGCGATGTTCGTAAAGTGCGATGATCCGCCCCAGAGCTTGCGGGGTCAGCCGGTCATAAATCAGAGTGGTCGAGGGCCGGTTGCCCGGAAACACCCTGTGCGCGGCCTGCCGGTCCAGATCCGCGCCGGTGAAACCGGCCTTTGCCATCATGTCGCGCGCCGCGGTCATATCCCGTCCCAGCATCAGCGCTTCGGATTGCGCAAGACAATTCGCCAGAAGCAGGCGGTGATGATGGTCAAGATCCGGTTCGAATCCCCTGGCCGCCACCAGAAACTCGCAGGGCACGACCTGCGTGCCCTGATGAATCAACTGGTAGAACGCATGTTGACCATTGGTGCCCGGCTCCCCCCAGACGACGGGTCCAGTGGGGCCGTCCACCGGGGTGCCGTCCATCGCGACCCGTTTGCCATTGCTCTCCATCTCAAGCTGCTGAAGATAGGCAGGCAACCGCACAAGGCGCTGATCATAAGGCAGAATTGCGCGCGTCGCATACCCGCAGACCCGGCTGTGCCAAAGCCCCACCATCGCCAGCATGACCGGCATGTTGCGCGTCGGTGGTGCCTCCCGAAAATGGCTGTCCATCTCGGCCCCGCCGTTCAGAAACTCCGAAAAGCGGTCCGCTCCGATCGCCAGCATCAGCGGAAGGCCAATCGGACCCCAAAGAGAATACCGCCCCCCCACCCAGTCCTCAAAGCCGAACACGCGCTCCGGCGCGATGCCCCATTGCGACGTCTTGTCCAATGCGCTGGATACCGCGGCCATCTGCGCGCCGGGATCCTGCACATGGTCCGCCAGCCAGGCGCGGGCCGTGGCCGCATTGGTCATTGTCTCGATCGTGGTGAACGTCTTGGAGGCGACGATGACCAGCGTGCGCGCGGGGTCCAGCGATGCCAGGCACTGCGCGATGTCGGCGCCATCGACATTCGACACGAAATGACACCGCGGCCCGTCGTGAAACGGCGCAAGCGCGCGCACCGCCATCTCGGGGCCCAGATGCGACCCGCCAATCCCGATATTGACCACATCGGTATACGCCCCACCGGTCCCGCAGGCATGCCCCGCGCGCACGTCCCGCACAAACGCCGCCATTCGGGCCCGCACCTCCCGAACCGCGGGCATGACATCCTGCCCGTCCACGGTGAACCGCGCCCCGTCACAGGCGCGCAACGCCACATGAAGCACCGCACGCCGCTCGGTTTCATTGATCCGCGCGCCGGAGTACATCGCCTCGCGCCGTCCGGCCAAGTCGCGCGCGCCCGCCAGATCCAGCAACGCGTCCCGCGCCGCCACCGTCAGCGATGTCTTGGAGTAGTCGAACAGCATATCCCCGAACAGCACCGAGAACGCCGCAGGGCGGTCCGGATCCTGCAGCAGATCAACGATCCGCGCGCCGGTGAGTGATTTGAGGTCGTCCCACTTCATCTTTCTATAAATACTCGATTTCCCGTCACGGGGACCAGTGCACCAGTGCGGCATCCAGAACCGCGCGCACCGGGGCCTCCAACGGGTCCGCATGTTCCGCCCGCTCCAGTGCCGCGCGTTTGTCATCGCCGGCGATCATCAGATGACACGCATCAGCCCCTGTCAGAACCGGCGCCGAAAGACTGATCCGGGCGTCCGCCTGCCCGGCCGGGTCCATGGCCATGACCGGCGGTGCATGCGGCGCCAGCGCCTCTTCAAGGCCGGGCGTCCGGGGAAAGAGCGAGGCGGTATGCATGTCAGCGCCCATCCCCAGAAGCACGACCGACAGAGGCAGAGACGACATGATCTCGACCGACAGCGTCGCGGCGGCGGCATCAGGGTCGGTGCCATGCGTGTAAAACCCGGTGAACCGCGCCTGAGACGCCTTGCCGGTCAGCAGCCGGGCGCGCACCAGCGCGGCGTTAGAGCGCGGGTGATCCTCTGGCACCCAGCGTTCATCGGTCAGCCACAGGTCAACCCGCGCCCAGTCCAGCGACGCGTTCGACAACATGTCGAACACCGGTCCCGGTGTCTTGCCGCCCGGCACCGCGAAACCGACGCGGTCCTGCCGGTCAAGCGCTGCGGACAGATCATCCAGAAGCTGGTTCGCCAGATCAATCGCCAGCATATCGCGATCCGGATAAGACAGCATTTTCAAGACCGTATCTCCCTCCAGCGCCTGCCGTCGCGATGCATCAGCATCAGCGCGTCGTCCGGGCCGGACGATCCCTGCGCATAGGGCAGCGGATCGACGCCGCCCTCGTCCCAGGCCGACACGATCGGGTCGATCCAGGCCCAGGCCGCCTCGACCTCGTCGCCGCGCATAAACAGTGTCTGATTGCCCCGTATCACATCCATGATCAGCCGTTCGTACGCATCCGGAAAACCCGCCTGATCCGGGCCCAGGGCCTCGGCAAACGTCATGTCCAGCGGTACATCCACAAGCCGCATGCCGCCCGGACCGGGTTCCTTGATGGTCACCCCCAGTTCAATACCTTCATTCGGCTGCAGCTTGATGGTCAGGATATTGCGGTGTCGGCCCGAGTCTTCGGTGAAAATCGAATGCGGCGTATCCTTGAACACAACCGCGATTTCACTGGCCCGTTCGCGCAGCCGCTTGCCAGTTCGCAGATAGAATGGCGTCCCCGCCCATCGCCAGTTGCTGACATGCGCGCGGATCGCCACGAAACTCTCTGTGCGGCTGTCCGGATCGCCGGCCTCGGTGCGGTAATCGGGTGCATCGGTGGCGGCCTCGTACTGGCCCCGAATCACATCTGCAGAGCCCGCGGGATCGAGCGCACGAATGACCTTGAGCTTTTCGTCACGCACCGCGTCAGGCTCGAACTTGGCGGGCGGTTCCATCGCAATCAGGCACAAAAGCTGCATCATGTGGTTCTGAACCATATCGCGGATGGCTCCGGACACGTCGTAATAGTCCCCGCGTCCACCCACGCCCACGGCTTCGGCCACGGTGATCTGAATGTGATCGACATACTGGCTGTTCCAGAGCGGTTCGAACAGCATGTTGCCAAACCGGATCGCCATCAGATTCTGAACGGTTTCCTTGCCCAGATAATGGTCTATCCGGTAGATCTGATCCTCGTTGAAATGCTGCGCGAGCATCGCGTTGAGCGCCCGCGCGCTGGCGAGATCGCGGCCAAAGGGTTTCTCGACCACGACCCGGCAGCGGTCACAGGCCAGACCGTTTTCCTCAAGCCGTTCCGCAAGGTCGCCGAACAACCCCGGGGCCACCGAAAAATAGAACGCCCGCACCAGGCCATCGCGCAACGTGGCGACCAGTTCGGACCAGCCCTGCCGGCCCCTGGCATCGACCGTTATGTAATCAATGCAGTCGAGAAACCCGTTCAGAGAATCGGCGTGGCCGGCCAGCACCGGTTCGAATTCATCAATCGCCGCACTGACAAAGGCGCGATACGCGGGCGTGTCCATCTGTGCCCGCGCCGCGCCGATCACGCGCGCGCGCCCGTCCATCTGCCCGGCGCAGAACCGGCGATACAACGCCGGCAGGATCTTGCGCCGCGCCAGATCCCCCGTGCCGCCAAAAATCACCAGATCAAAAGGATCAACCGGTATGACGCGCGAAACCACTGGGCGCTCCCGCTGACTCTGGCACACTCACGAAACTGTCAGCGCGCCGTTGCTCGACTTTCCCCCATAGAAAGGACAGGTTAGCGTCAAAAGGCAAACGAAAATCGGGCGATCGTCCATGAAAGACACAGCCGGGCGTGCAAACGAGGGCAAGTTTCTCGATCCGAACCTGACAGCGGATGGTGCACGGCGCGCGCATGTGCCCCTCAGCCGCCCCCAGACGCTTTGGTTCAATACCGGGACCTTGTGTAATATCGCGTGCCTCAACTGCTATATCGAAAGCTCTCCCAGCAACGACCGGCTGGTCTATATGACCCGCGCGGAGATCGAGGATTATCTCGACCAGCTGGAAGACCGCAACTGGGGCGTGACCGAAGTCGGCTTCACCGGCGGCGAGCCCTTCATGAACCCGCAGATGATCGCAATGGCGCGGGCCAGTCTGGAGCGCAACTACGACACGCTGATCCTGACCAACGCAATGCGCCCGATGATGCGCCCGCTCATGCAGCACGGTCTGCTGGCGTTGCGCGACGCGTTCGGCTCCGGGTTGACGATGCGCATCTCGATCGACCACTGGTCCCCGGAACGTCACGATGCAGAACGTGGATCCGGCAGCTTTGCCGCGATGTTGAAGGGGGTGCGCTGGCTGCGCGACGAGGGTTTCACGATGACGGTTGCGGGACGCAGCATGTGGAACGAGGACGAGACCGCAGCGCGTCGGGGCTATGCCCGTTTTTTCGACCAGCACGGCCTGCGCATTGACGCACAAGACCCGATGCAGACGGTGATTTTCCCCGAAATGGACGACAGCATCGAAGTGCCCGAGATCACCACCGCCTGTTGGGACATCCTTGGCAAGCGTCCCGACAGCGTCATGTGCGCGTCATCGCGCATGGTCGTCAAACGCAAGGGGGCGGACAGGCCCAGCGTTCTGGCCTGCACGCTTTTGCCCTATGATCCGCGTTTCGACATGGGTCAGTCGCTGAAGGACGCCGAACGTCCCGTGGCGCTCAACCATCCGCATTGTGCGAAATTCTGCGTTCTCGGAGGCGCAAGTTGCTCCGGTTGACAGCCCTGGGCGCAGACGCATGGATCACGCCGTGTCAATCGTGCAGACTGGGCCGGAAAAACGACAATAACGCGGCCACCCATGCCCTTGCACTTTGACTACACCGAATTCACGGCCCGACGGACCCGCACCGTCAAAGCACTGCAGGCGGATGGTCTTGATGCATTGCTGATGTTCGCACCGGAAAGCCATTACTGGCTTTGCGGCTACGACACGTTCGGGTTTTCGATGTTCCAGTGCCTTGTTCTGACCGCACAGGGCGATCTGCACCTTCTGACGCGACTGCCGGATCTGCGACAGGCGCTGCACACGTCAACGCTGACACGGGACCAGATCCACATCTGGCACGAGGCGGAAGGCGCCGATCCCGTCGCGGCCCTGGTCGCCCTGCTGTCGGATCTGGGCGTGCGCGGCGGCGTGCTGGGATTCGAATCGCAGACCGCGGGGCTGACGGATTTCAATGGCCATCGTCTGCGCGCGGGCCTGCCGGGCCTGACGGACCGGTCCGATCTTGTGCGCGGCCTCAGGCGCGTGAAGTCGCCCGCCGAGATCGCGATGCACCGGCGCGCCGCTGGCCTGGCGGATGACGCCATGGATGCCGGGCTTGCCGCGACACGCGCCGGGGCGTTCGAAGGCGACATTCTGGCCGAGATGCAGGGCGCGGTCTTTCGTGGCGGCGGGGACTACGCGGGAAACGAGTTCATCCTCGGGTCCGGTCAGGGCGCGCTTCTGGTGCGGTATTTCTCGGGCCGCCGGCACCTTGACGCCCGCGACCAGATGACGTGGGAATGGGCGGGCGCCTATGCGCGTTATCATGCGGCAATGATGCGCACGGTCGTGATCGGCGCGCCCTCGGCGGAACAACGCCGCATGCATGACGCCGCACACGATGCCCTGCACGCCTGCGAAGGGGCCATCCGCCCCGGCGCCCCGATGGGCGACGTGTTTGACGCGCATGCAAACGTGTTCGACCGGGCCGGTTACAGCGACGCCCGGATGCAGGCATGCGGCTACGGAATGGGCGCGGTCTACACCCCGATCTGGGTGGATTTTCCAATGTTTTACGAAGGAAATCAGCTGCTTATGCAGGCCGGGCAGGTTTTCTTTCTGCACATGATTCTGGCGGACAGCGCACGTGGCCTGGGCATGTCGCTGGGGCATTCCGTGCTTGTGACGGACACAGGGGTCGAGCGCTTGTCGCGCCAGCCGGTTGATTTGTTGACCCGCTGACGCCGTGCCGCATTGCAGGTGCGCGCGCCCTGCCCCATATTTTGCACATGATCAAGTTCACGCCCCTGCTGCTTGCCGTCCTTTACGCCCTGGTGATGTACCGCTTTTCGGTCTGGCGGACTCAACGCGAACTCGACGAACGCTCGACCGAACTGGCCGATCCGATGCTAAAGGTCATGACCGACAGGCTGGCCACGGCGCTGGATGTTCCGCGCATACGGGTTCACATCTATGAAATTGACCCCGTGAACGGGCTGGCCGCGCCCGATGGACGCGTGTTCATCACGCGCGGT
>JBCCHI010000002.1:0-68469 GCA_039028815.1 Pseudomonadota bacterium | reverse complement strand
GTCGCACGGCGCGGGAACGCGTCTTCGCTGACAAGGCGCTGCGCACCATTCTTGCACCGGGCCATGCCGTGAACGAGGTTGCACCTGCGGGGACGTCGACCCCGGCAATGACGCATGCGTAACGTCGCCCCCTTCGTGCGGCGCAGGATGTCGATGACCCCGCTCATCGACGTTATCTTCCTGCTGTTGCTGTTCTTCATGCTGTCGTCGACGTTTTCGAAGTTTGGTGAAATCGAGCTTGTTCAGGCGGCCCCTGGCACAGCGGCGTCCGATACGCCATCGGACCGCGTGTTCGTGCAACTCGGATCGGAGCGGCTGGTGCTGAACGGCGGCCCGACAACCCTTGATGCACTGCCTGACCAGCTGGAGGGCGGTCAGGTTATCGTCAGTCTCGATGATGACACCTCGGCGCAGCGGCTCGTCGACCTTCTCGTTCTCCTGCGGGGGCGGGATGATGTGTCTGTGACGGTGCTGGAATGAGCTTATGATACGTCCGGCTCCTGCACGTCGACCGCGCGACTCGACCATCGCATTGATCAATGTCGTGTTTCTTCTGCTGATCTTCTTTCTGATCACGGGCACGGTTGCGCCGCCGCTCGACCGGGATCTGGAACTGGTGGACACGACAGGGCTCGAAGGGACAGAGCCACCTGATGCGCTTGTCCTGCTTCAGGACGGCACGCTGCATTACCGTGGTGCACCCATCGAGCCGGCCACATACATGGCCAACCATCAAGAGGGGCCGGTCCGCATTGTTCCGGATCGCGACGTGTCCGGTCCCCGGCTGATTGAGGTGACAGGCATGTTACGGCGTCTTGGGGCGCCGTCTGTTATCCTCGTCACCGAGCAGGCCCTGAGATGATCCGCCGGTCGGCTGCTGTCGCAGTGACGGCAATTGTGCTGTCGCTTGTGCTGCATTTTCTGGGCCTGACGTTCACCGTTCGTGTCGAGAACGAGCCCCCGACCGAAGAGGGCTCTGGCGATGTGGTCGAGCTTGGCAACGCGTTTGAGGACCTCGCCGAAGTTCAGGCAGAGCCGGTACAACCCGAACCTGCCCAGGTGCCGGAACCGCCCGTCGAAACACCGCCCGACCCCCCGGAAGAGACAGCGGCAGAGCCGGATGTGACAGATGTCGAGACCTCCAGGGCTCTGGTTGCGTCCGAAAATCCGCAGAATGTTTTTGCGCCGGATACGGGTGTGGCACCGGTTCTGCGCCGCGACACCGCCGGGCAGTCGGACCCTGTGGATGCGGATGCGACGGCTCCAGAAACCGTGGAACCGGTCGAAGGTGACGGACGCGACGCCGCCGATCCTGCCGCCATGTCACCGGTTGATCCGTCTGATGCGGAAGAAAGACCAGAGGGCCAGCCTGACGGTGCCCCCGATGAGACCGCAGACCTGGCAGAGGCCGCGCCTGTCGAACCCGATACAGCACCCGCCGCAGCACCGGACGCGCAGCCGGATGCCGAGCAATTGGCCGCCCTGCCTGTTCCGGTCGTGCCCGTTCCGGAAACCTCTGCAATTCCGGTCATCCCTCTGGAGACCGAGACAGTCGAGCCCGAAACACCCGGGTCAGCGCTCGAACCTGTACCTGACACGAGCCAGAGCACGGAATCGGACGCGCAGGCGGACCCGTCCGCCGCCGCCGTGACGTCGTCGCTGCGTCCGCGCCTGCGTCAGGACCGAACAGCGCAGGCTCCGCTGGGTGTGCAAAACGGTTCTGACTGGCTGAGCAACTCCAACAGGATCATTGAGTCGCCGCTTACGGTCTACCGGCGCGACGGTGTTGATCTGATCGCAAGAGGCAATGCCGGTCGGTCGGCAGGGCGCGGATTTCTGGATTCGCGCGGGCCGGGCAACTCGGACAAGACCAACTATGCGGGGCAGGTTCTGGTGCATCTCAACAGATCGCAAAGGGTTTACGCCTCAGCCCGGGGGTGGGCCCGGGTTTTGTTCCAGATTGATCCCGATGGCAGTCTGGCCTGGGTCGAAGTCATCGACAGCGCGGGATCGCAGGAGATTGACACGGCTGCCAAGGCGCAAGTGCAACGCGCGGCACCGTTTCCGCGCCCGCCGAGTGGCGGCAGCAGGAAACTGAGTTTCATCTACCGCAACCGCTGACAGGTCGCGGCATTCGGTCAGCCCGTCACGATGCGTCCGGCTCTTGCTGCACCTGCATCAGTGCATCGACCGCCAGCACATCGTTTTCATAGACAAACAGCGGATTGATTTCGATTTCAGCGATTGTGCCGGCATGGGCGAGCGCAAATTCGGCGAGATCGCAAAGGGACGCCACGAGGAGCGTCTTGTTCACCGCTGGTTTGCCCCGAAAGCCGTCAAGCAGCCGCCCGACACGCAGCGCGTTCAGCGCTCTTGCGATCTCATCGGGTCGGGCGGGCAACAGCACCGAAATCGCATCACCGACAAGATCAACCAGAACGCCGCCGCTGCCCAGTGTCATCGCCAAGCCGAATTGTGCGTCACGTTTGACGCCCACCACGAGTTCCGCAAGCGGTGGCAGAGCCATCCGCTCGATCAGATAGGTGTCAGACACCGCATGTGCGGAAAAGCGTGCCACGCGGTCATGCATATCTGACGCCGCGCGCGTCAGTTCCGCCGGTGTCGAAAGGCCAAGCGCCACCGCGCCGGCCTCTGTCTTATGGGCAAGACGGGGGCTCATCATCTTGAGTACGACGGGATATCCGATGTCTTCGGCAATCTGGTCAAGTTGCGCGCCAGACCCGGTTTGGCCGGATGGAATGGGTATTCCGGCGCGGGCCAGGCGGCGCTTGGCCTGTGCCTCGCTGAGTAGAAC
Organism: Pseudomonadota bacterium; assembly: GCA_039028815.1. Taxonomy (GTDB): domain Bacteria; phylum Pseudomonadota; class Alphaproteobacteria; order Rhodobacterales; family Rhodobacteraceae; genus Roseovarius. The sequence goes on along the minus strand of JBCCHI010000002.1, from coordinate 65,654 downwards.
GCAGCGTCCGGCGGCAGGCGCCGCGATCAGTGGCCCGGGCATGTTTTCAATGATCCGGTCACGCGCTGCTGTCCACCATGCGCCATCGCGAATGGCATTCAGGGTTTCGTGAATGCCCTGCATGGGCGCGACGCCTTGCGACAGAAAGAACTCACGGATATGCGCGCCCATGTTCTCTGATATGGTGGCGCATACTGCGGCTGACAAACCGGTCTGTGCCGCTGCGTTGGCGAATGCCGTGCCATCGTTCAGATACAGCTGTTCCGTCTCGTCCAGCCCCGGTGCCGGATAATCCTGCACCAGAATCGCCGATTGCACCGGAATCCCGGACATTGCCGCGGAAAACACAGGTTGCGTTTGCTCGGCCTGTCCCCAGATCGGGGTTGTGTAGTCGAGCGGATTGCTGACACTGGCGATCGGCGGCAGCAGACCCGTCAGGGTCTGGCGCGTCTGCTGGTCCGGGGCAGGGAACGACAGACCGATGGTTTCCGCGTGATCGGCCAGCATCGTTGCCCCCCCGCCGGAGGCTGTGAACCCTACCACGTCGGGTCCGTCAGGAGCGCCCGCGACACAAAGAAACTTCAGGGTTTCCAACATCTGCGACGGGTTTGTGACACCGATGATTCCCGCTCTTTCGAACAGCGCCTGATACAGTTCCTTTGATCCGGCCAGCGAACCGGTGTGGCCCAGTGTCAGGCTTTCGCCAATTGCAGAACTGCCTGTCTTGAGCGCGACAATCGGCTTGCCCGCGTTCAGCGCCTTCAGGGCGGCCTTTTCGAACGCAGGTATGTCGGACAGGCCCTCGATATGCAGGCCCAGAGCACGCACCTCCTCGCGTTCGCACAGAAGATCCACCAATTCCGCCAGGCCCAGATCTGCCTGATTTCCGACAGACATCATGTATGCCAGCGGCAGAGAGCGTTGACTCATCGTGATGTCGGACGACAACATCCCGGATTGCGTGAGGATCGCGGCGCCATAGCCCGGGCAGAATCCGCCATGTGCAAAGGGCCAAAGGGCGGAATTCCCGATGTAATTGATCAGCCCGTAGCAGTTGGGACCGATAAGAGCCATGTCGCCCAGCGCGGTCTTTAGTGCGTCTTCGAGATGCCGCCCCTGTTCATGCGCTTCGCCAAAGCCTGCCGAATAGCAGACAATGCCACCCGCACCCATTTGCGCGAGGTCCCGTACGGCGTCAGGCACGGCGGCGGCCGGTACGGCCAGAAAGACGGCATCGGGCGGATCGGGCAGATCGGTCACACGCGGCAGGCAGGGTAATCCGGCAAGCGTGTCACGTTTGGGGTTCACGACCCATATCTGACCCGCATACCCCCTGCGCTGTGCCTCACCGATTGCAATCCCCGCGTCCGTTCCACCGACAAAGGCAATGTGGCGCGGGTTGAGCAACCGTTCGAAGTTGCGTCTCTTGGCCGGCGTCATGAACTCATGCGCCGCGAGGACGCAGCATTGCCCGGGTGATGATGTGGCGTTGAATTTCCGACGTCCCGTCCCAGATGCGTTCCAGCCTCGAGTCGCGCCACAGGCGTTGTATGGGCACTTCTTCCATCAGACCCATTCCACCGTGAATCTGCACCGCGTCATCCGCCACGCGATTCAGCATCTCCGAGCAGAACACCTTGACCATGGCCGCATCCGCGTCGGTCATCTGCCCGGTTTCATGACGTGAGACGGCATCGGCAACCATGAGATCCGCCGCCCGAAGGCTCATCGCACCATCCGCAAGCCGGAAACCCGTCGCCTGAAACTGCCCGATCGGCTTGCCGAACTGCTTGCGTGTCGCGGCCCATTCGGTGGCCATGTCGAGAATGCGTTCAGCCTTGCCGCAACACGAGGCGCCGACCCAGATGCGCCCCATGCCAAGCCATTGACCCGCAATCTGGAATCCCTTGCCCTCTTCGCCGAGAACCTGACCGGGGCCAAGGCGCACATTGTCGAAGTTCAGCGCATAGGTCTTGTAACCACGATAGCTGACACATCTGGTGCCTTCGCGGCAGTCAAAGCCGTCCAGACCGACATCCACGAGGAAGGCGGTCACACGTTTGCGCGGGCCCCGTGGCGTGTCGTCGGCCCCCGTGGCGGCGAAGACAATTGCGAAGTCGGGCATGCACGGTCCGGAGATAAAGTGCTTTGATCCATTCAGTATCCAGTCATCGCCGTCGCGTGTGGCGTTCGACTTCATCCCCATTGCGTCAGACCCGGCTTCGGGTTCGGTCAGGGCAAAAAGCTCGCGCTTTTCGCCGCGTACGCAAGGGTACAGGTATGTTTCGCGCTGATCACCGTCGCAGGCCAGCAGTATCTCCGTGGGCCGCGCAGCCCAGGCGTGCAGTGCATGCGTGGACTTGCCGTACTCGCGTTCGATAAGCCGCATCGCCTGCAGATCAAGGCCACCCCCGCCAACCTCTTCCGGCAGGTTACAGGCATAAAGACCCAGTTCCTTCGCGCGTGCTTCGATCTGGTGCCCCAGGTCTTCGGGCACTTCGCCCGATCGGTCCACCAGGTCCTCATGGGGATAGAACTGCTCTTCCATGAACCCACGCACCGTGGAAAGCAGCAGTTCCTCTTCATGCGAGATATGCAGGTTCATGTCGTGTTTCCTCAGATTTCGGCACCGCGCAGTCCTAGCTTGTTGCGGGCTTCCTGTGGTGTCAGCGCCCTGCCGCCCATGCGCTCTATGATTTCCACGACCCGCGAAACGAGCTGACCGTTCGTGGCCGGAACACCGCGATCCAGCCAGATATTGTCCTCCAGCCCGACGCGGACATTGCCCCCCAGGGCCACCGCCGCGGCTGCCATCGGCATCTGCATTCTGCTTATACCGAAGCTGGCCCAGGAGGCGCCGGGCGGAAGCTGTGCCTTCATCGCGGCCATTGTTTCAACGGACTGGTCGGCGCCCCACGGGATTCCAAGGCAAAGCTGGAACATGGGGGGTGCGTCGATCAGGCCTTCTTCGATCATGGCCTTGGCAAACCGGATATGGCCCAGATCAAATACTTCCAGTTCGGGTTTGACGCCCCAGTCCTGGGTCAGCTTCGCCATCCGGCGCAAAGTGGGGGGCGTGGATATGTAGATTTCGTCCCCGTTTCCGAAATTGAGCGTTCCGCAATCAAGCGAGCAGATCTCCGGCAGACACGTCTTGACGTGCTCAAGCCGGTCTTCCGGGCCTATCATGTCCGTTCCCGGCCCGGGCTGTGCAGGATCGTCACCAGATGGCACCCAGTCGCCGCCCATGCCCGCAGTCAGATTGATCACGACATCCGTGTCACTGGCGCGTACAAGATCCACGGTTTCGGCAAACAAACCGACATCGCGCGACCCCTTGCCCGTATCCGGATCACGGACATGGATATGGGCAATGGCCGCGCCCGCCTGTGCGGCTTCGATCGCCGCGTCCGCGATGTCGCGAGGTACGACGGGAACATGCGGATTTTTTTCGGTGGTATCACCTGCGCCCGTTACGGCGCATGTTACGACGACGTCAAAGTTCATGCGGGTCTCCCTTGGCCGTCAGTGTGTTGCCGGCCCGCACAAAGAGTGTCGATTTTTCGCCGTTTCTGAAGTATCAGTGTCGAAAATACGGCCGCCCTGCAAAACGAAGATCCCCGTGAAACCCGATACAGACCCGACCTCCGGTACTGCCGCGCCCACACGCATCGCCTGCGTACTTCTGCCCAGGTTCAACATGATGGGATTGATCAGCCTGTTGGAACCCCTTCGGATTGCAAACTACCTGTCAGACGTTTCGGTGTATGCGCATGAATTTCACGCGGTGAAGGCAGGTATCGTGACAGCCAGCAACGCCATGCAGATCGCGTGCACGGCGCTGCCGGAAAAACTGCGTCGGGACGATATCGTCGTTCTGGCAGGCAGTTGGGGGGCCGAGCACTACAACGACCCTGCTCTGTTGTCCTGGCTTCGACGTCAGGCGCGTCTGGGTGTTCGGCTCTGTGCCGTTGAGATTGCCAGCTATATCTTTGCGAGGGCGGGGTTGCTGTCCGGTCGACAGGCCACGACCCATTGGTCCTACATTGCCGGATTTCAGGAGATGTTCCCGGATGTTCTCGTGTCCGAGCAACTGTTTACGATTGACGGGCGCATCATGACCTGTGCAGGATCAACATCAGCAACTGATCTGATGCTGCACCTGGTTCGAAACGATCACGGCGCGCCGCTTGTCGGCGAGATATCCGACAACCTGATGCACCATCCCGCCAGACCTGCCAATGCCCCGCAGCGCCAGACAGTGGGCAGGGGGGTAGAGGCCCTGCCGAAAAGCGTGCGCGCGGCCATTGATCTCATCGAGTCCCATATCAGCGAACCGCTGCGCGTGCCCGAGATTGCACAACGGTCAGGTGTTTCGCAGCGTCAGCTTGAACGACAGTTCAATCAAGTCATCGGGTGTTCTGTCGTGCAGTTCAGTACTTTGCTGCGTCTGCAACATGCACGTGTCCTTCTGATCTCCACCAGTCTTGGTGTGCGGGAAATTTCGGCTGCGTCGGGATTCAACTCGCTGTCTCACTTTGCATTTGCTTTTCGCAAATGTTTCGGCCGACGGCCGAGCACTTACCGGCAGGCCTGGCCTGAACAGGAAGAGGCCCCGACCTGGCCAGGCACGCTTTCAGAATATCTTGCGACCTTGCAGGTGAGCGCCTGGATGCGCGACCGCACCTAAAGCGTTTCGCGACAAACCTGATACGCAGAGTGTCGCGAAACGCGATGCTGCGTTCCTATGCTGCGCGCCTTTCGCCTTCAGCTGATGTCTCACGTTTAAGGCGAAAGGCTTTAGTCGGTGTCGCGCAAGGCCTTCAAAACCGCGACAATCCTGCGGTCGCGATCGGCGGCCATGTCGGCAAAGTGGCGTCCCCCGGACATCTCGTTGCAGCCATCCACCATCCTGTCACGCAGGGTTTGCGTGAGCTCCGGCGCTTCAAGCCGTGTCCATGGCCACTTGAGCGCGGGCCCGAACTGATCAAGATTGGTGGCCATGCCACCCTCGCCGCAGGCGACATGGAACGCCATGCATTGACCCTGCACGACCATTCTGGGAGCAGGGCCATTTTTTAGCGCGATATCAATATCTTCCGGGCTGGCCTCTCCGTTTGCGACCATGTGCAGCGCCTCTCGCCACAAGGCCTCTTGTAGCCGTGTCGCAACAAAGCCCGGCACTTCTTTCTTCATCACCAACGGCGCCTTCCCGGCATGTTCGTAAAAGGCTGCGGCCCACTGAACCGCCTCCGGCAGGGTCTTTTTGCCGCCAATGATCTCTACCAGCGGCAGCAGGTAGGGGGGATTGAAAGGATGGCCGATCACGCATCGTTGCGGCGTGACGCAATCCACGGCAATCTCTGTCATTGTCAGACCGGAAGTCGACGAGCCAATGACGACATCTGCCGGAACGATTTCACCCAGCGTCTTGTAAAGTGCGCGCTTGATGTCCAGCCGTTCCGGCGCGCTTTCCTGAATGAACCCTGCGCCAGAGATGGCGTCCTGCAGGTCCGATGTGACGATCAGCCGGTCCAGCGAGGCGCCGTCGGACACGCCGAAAGCCAGCAGGCTGTCCCAGGCTGTTTCAATCACCGACATGAACGCGTCATGCTCTGACGGGTCATGAATGTACGCCGTGACGTCGAACCCACGGGCGAGAAAATGCGCGGTCCACCCGCCACCGATGGGACCGGCCCCGATGCTTGCGACCCGGGCCACGGTGTCTGGTTCAGGAAACACGGCTACTCCCCCCTGAAATTCGGTTCGCGTTTTTCGACGAACGCGGCCACGCCTTCCTTGGCGTCCTCTGATTTCAACATCTTGCGGTACACTGTCAGCGTGTCGCCACGCATCTTAGCAAAGGCGTCTTCGAGCGGTTCGCATTCAATCGCGCGCTGGACCTCCTTGACCGATTGCATGGCCAGAGGGGCCGACCATGCAATGCTGGCGGCCCATTCGCGCGCAGCGTCCATAAGCGTGTCTGCCGGCACCACCTTGTTCACCAGACCGTATTGCGCAGCTTCCTGCGCCGTCATGCGCCGGCCCAGCAGAAACATCTCCATTGCAATGTTGTGAGGGATCCGCCGGGGCAGCCGTTGCAGTGCTCCGGCATCCGGTACGATCCCCAGTGGCATCTCGGGCAATCCGAACTCGACATGATCTGCGGCAATCAGAAGATCGCATGCCATGGCCATTTCGAAACCGCCGCCGATGGCGAGCCCGTTGATTGCGGCGATCACAGGCTTGTTCAGAACCCAGTTCTCGGTCAGTCCGGTGAAGCCGCCGAACCCGTAGTCGTCACTTTCCCACCAGTTGTCGAGGCTCATGTCTCCGGCATTCAGTGCCTTCAGGTCCCATCCGGCGGAAAAGATCCTGTCCCCACCAGCCGTAAGTATGGCGCAGCGCAGGGTCTTGTCCTCGTGAAGCTGCTGAAATGCGGCCGCCAGGGCCTGAGACGTCGGCACGTCTATCGCATTCACCTTTGGACGATCCAGAGTGACCTCCAGCACATGACCGTCACGTACCACTTTCACACCGTCTGACATCCGGGATCTCCTCAGTTGAACGCAGGCATGACGTGGTCGCAGAAAAGCCGCATGGACCGCTTCTGCGCATCCGGGTCGAGGCCCATCGAGGCGTAGTAGATGAACTCGTCCACTCCCAGTGCCTCGTATTTTTTCAGCTTCTCGACCACCGTGTCTGGTGTTCCGAACAGCAGGTTTTCTTCCAGCATGGCGGGGTCGTATTGTTCGCGCCCTTCAAGCTCAGACAGCGGAATCTGTGCCGGAAACCCGTTGGCCACGCCACCTGCGTTGCGAAACAGGTTCTCGAACTGTCCCAGAACCAGGCGTATGGCATCCAGCGCGCGTTGCCGGTCTGCGTCGTTGTCCCAGACGGCGGCATGACGCATCATGGCGAAGGTCGGACGAAATCCGTTATCTGCTTTGGCCACGGCGTCATCGAGATGCGCCTTGTAAAGTTCCGCTTCCGAGAAAGGCCGGGTCAGAGGCCAGCTCATGACGTGGCACTTTTCGCGCAACGCGTAGTCATAGGTTATCGGAGAGCGCGCGGCGACCCAGATGGGAACGTCCGCCTGAACCGGCTTCGGACACGAGGTCGACGTCGGAAACTGCCAGAACTGGCCGTCATGAGCATAGTCACCCTGCCACAATGCGCGAACGGCGGGCAGCATTTCCTGCATGTACTGCCATGCATCCGACTGCTTGAGGCCGGGATGCATCCGGTCGAACTCTCTTTGATAGGCACCGGAGCCGATCCCAAATTCCAGCCGGCCACCGCTGATCAGGTCCAGAAAGGCCGCCTCACCGGCCAGATTGATCGGATGCCAGTAAGCCGCCGTGGCAACGGCTGTGCCAAGACGAATCCGATCGGTGTGATCCGCCCACCATGTCAAAATCTGAAACGGATTTGGCGCAATGGTCATTTCCAGAGCATGATGTTCGGCGGCCCAGACAATGTTGAAGCCGCCGTTTTCCGCCATCTGGACCATGTCCAGCGTGTGGTCGCGGATGGCGCGCATATCTGCGCTGTCGTCCATCCGCTCCAGATTGATAGCCAGTTGGAATTTCACCTGCGATGCCTCCTTCAGCGCATGACAAACGGGTTAGCCATCGGTTCATCGGACATGTTCATCCAGACCGTCTTTGGCCGCGTGTAGTCATACATCGCCTGAAACCCGCTTTCGCGTCCGTAGCCGGACCCCTTGATCCCGCCAAACTCTGCAATCGGAGACACGACGCGGTATGTGTTAACCCAGACGATCCCGGCCTGAACCGCGCTTGCCATGCGAAGGCTGCGCGCACTGTCCCGCGTAAAGATGCCGGCTGCCAGTCCATGTTCCGTGTCATTGGCCAGGGCAAGCACTTCTTCTTCGGTGCGGAACCGTTGCACGCACAGCACTGGACCAAAAAGTTCTGTGTCCACAATGCGCAGATCCTGTCGTGGACAGCTCAGAATCGTGGGCTGGAAGAACAGACCACCCATCCCCTCCGGGCGCTCTCCGCCGGTCAGGATCTCCGCGCCTTGCTCCTGTGCGAACGCCAGCTCTTTTTCGATCATGTCGCGCTGGCCTGTGGTGCAGAGCGGCCCCATCTGCGTTTCCTCAAGCAGCGGGTCACCAATCTGAATGTCGCGGGCCTGCGCCACCATCCGCTCAAGAAAGGCATCGGCAATGTCTTCATGCAGATAAAGGCGTGAGCCTGCCACGCAGCTCTGGCCGGTCGCGCCGAAAATCCCGGCAATCGAGGCATTGACCGCGCTTTCGATGTTTGCGTCTTCAAAAACGATGAAGGGCGACTTGCCACCAAGCTCCAGGCTGACTTCGGCAAAGTTGTTTTTCGAGTTTTCGAGAACATGCCGGGCCGCGCCGGGTCCGCCGGTGAACGACACCCGCGCCACCAGTTTGTGGCCTGTCAATGTGCGCCCGCAGGGGTCGCCGTGACCCGTCACGATATTGACAACGCCGGGCGGAAAGCCTGCCTCTTCGATCAGCTTACCAAATTCGAGCATCGCCGCAGACGCGTGCTCGGATGCTTTCAAAACCACGGTATTGCCCGCTGCCAGCGCAGGGCCGATCTTGACCGAAACGAGAAACAACTGGCTGTTCCAGGGCACAACCGCCGCCACGACACCGAGCGGTTCGCGTTTTGTGAACACAAAAAGATCAGGCTTGTCGATCGGCAGCGTTTCACCACTGATTTTGTCGGCACAACCTGCATAGAAGTGAAAGAACTCGGCGATGTATTTCGCCTGCCAGCGCGTTTCCTTCAGCATTTTGCCGGTGTCGATGCTTTCAATACGGCCAAGCTCTTCGGACCGTTCCGCCAGAAGATCACCAAGCCGCCGCAAATAGCGACCGCGTTCGCTGGGTGTCATCTTTGACCACGGGCCGGTCGTGAACGCGTCATGCGCCGCGCGCACGGCACGATCCACATCTGCTTCCGATGCCTCGGGCACGCGGGACCACACTGCGCCTGTGGTCGGATTAACGCTGTCAAAGACACGCCCGTCAGAGGCATCTGTCCAGCCGCCGTCAATCAGCATCTGGTAATGTGTCACGTCCGCCATCATGGTTTCCTTTTCTTATGATTCCCATCTTGGGCCGAAATGCCCGTTGCGTGTGCGATTTATCGTCACTTAATGGCGAAAATTAAAGCTACTCTTTGCGCCAACGGTCGCATAAAGCGTTTCTCGAAAAACCTGATTCACAGAGTTTCGCGACGCGCTGAAAGACAGCGACGTGCGGCCTGTGTTTCACCTCGTGTGATGTCTCAAGTCCAGGGCGAAGCGTCTTGGTGTGACGCAAAGGGAGAACTGAAATGATTGCAGAGTTGCGGAAAGTCGTCACCTTTGACGAAGACATCCATCGCGAAGGAGAACGCCAAGCGGATCCCGTTCTTCGGATGATCGGCGTGGCTGCAGTTTTGCGCAACCCCTGGGCCGGTCAGGGATATGTCGAAGATCTTGGGCCAGAGATCCGCCGGCTCGCTCCACCGCTGGGTCAGATGCTGACAGACCGTCTGATCGCATTGGCCGGATCGGGCGACGCGATCGAGGCCTACGGCAAAGCCTGCATAGCCGGGACCGACTCCGAACTGGAACATGCGTCGGCCCTGATACACACACTGCATTTCGGGAACTTCTACCGGGAAGCCGTGGGCGCAAAGAGCTATCTTGGTTTCACCAATACGCGCGGCCCAGCGAATACGCAGATTCAGATCCCCCTTATGGACAAGAACGACACCGGACGACGGTCGCATTACCTGACGATTCAGTTCTCGATTTACGATGCGCCGGCCTCGGACGAGCTTGTGGTCGCATTGGGTGCAGCCACAGGTGGCCGGCCGCATCACCGAATCGGGGACAGGTACTCTGATCTGGCGGATCTGGGCCGGGATGTGGAGAACCCGGCCGGGGTCTGAACGACCCGCTCCGCGCGCGTGCCTCAGCGCGGGGCGCACTCCTGAAACAACATACAGCATACATCATGCCGCCAAGCCGCGGGTGAACGCGGTTGTCATTCTTTGATCTCGATCAGAGACACGCACACAGCCGTGCCCAAGACTGAACGGTATTGAACGGCCTGCCCGAAGCTGTCCTGCAGGTCCGTCCTTCCTGTGTTTCGCGTCTTGTTGGCAAGGAGGCAAAGATGGATCCGACGTTCAGCGCCTACGCATCCCGATCGGTGCCGCGGTACACGAGCTATCCCACCGCACCGCATTTCTCCGGATCTGTCGGGCCTCGGGACTACACCCGTTGGCTCGCAGGTCTGCCCCCGTCCGAGCCGGTTTCTCTTTATCTGCACGTTCCGTTCTGCCGGCAGATCTGCTGGTATTGCGGCTGCAACATGAAGCTTGCTTCAAGGGACGCGACGATCGAGGCCTATGCCGGGTCTCTTATGCAGGAAGTCCGGCTGGCGGCCAGAGCATTGCCGAGCCGCATGACCCTGTCGCATCTGCATTGGGGAGGGGGGACACCAACCGCGTTGTCGCCTGACACGCTCATGCGTGCGATGGAGTTGATTGACGACGTTTTTGACATCGTACCAGGAGCGGAACTGGCCATCGAAAGTGACCCAAGAACGCTGTCCGTGGACATGATCAACAGGATCGGATGTCTGGGTTTCACGCGCGCCAGTTTCGGCGTTCAGGAGTTTGATCTGCGTGTGCAACAGGCGATCAACCGCATTCAGCCACCCCAAATGGTCCGGGCCGCCGTTGATGGTCTGCGCGACGCGGGTGTTGCCGGAATCAATTTCGATCTGATCTATGGTCTGCCGCATCAGACAGTTGACACCCTGCTGAATACGGTCCGGTTATGCGCCGGAATGCGGCCGGACAGGATCGCGCTTTTTGGTTATGCGCATGTGCCCTGGATGGCAAAAAGACAAAGGATGATAGACGAAACAACGCTGCCGGACGCCAGGGCACGTGTCGATCAGGCGCAAGCGGCGTCGGATGCCATCCTCGACGCAGGATACGTCGCGATCGGACTGGATCACTTCGCATTGCCGGGCGATCCGCTGGCGCTTGCCGCCGATCGCGGGACACTGAGGCGAAACTTTCAAGGCTACACTACGGACAGCGCGTCCACGCTGTTGGGTCTTGGCGCGACGTCGATCGGGCGCACGTCTGAGGGTTATGTGCAGAACATCACGGAAACAGGGGCGTGGGCCCGCGCTGTGCAGGATGGGATCCTGCCTGTTGGCAAGGGGTTTGCGCTGACACAGGATGACCGGATGCGCGCTGCAGTGATCGAACGGCTGATGTGTCAGGGGCAGGTCAACCTTGCCGATGTGGCCGATATGCATGGGGTCTCGCGCAATTGGTACGAGATGGTCGATGATCAGCTTTGGAAGATGGCATCGGACGGCCTTATACTGCGGAGCGGACCGGACATCAGAGTGCAAGAAAAGGCCAGACCCCTGGTGCGTGTCGTGGCGTCCGTCTTTGACGCCTACCTGCGTTCAGGGCCCGCCAGACACTCTGTTGCGGTCTGACACCCGGCCGCTGCGCTCTTGCGCGTCGTGTCAAACTGGACTGTTTTCATCGACAGATGCACTGACGGACCCGGGCATGTCCGTTTGCAGGGCCGGACCCGTGCCGGGGTGCAGAAGCGTTATCATGAACAGAATGCATCCGATCGCGAAAACACAGGCTGCACCGGCCAGCCCGGCATTGCGCTGAAAGCGAGCGCGCCGCGCGGGAGAAGCACGCCCTGCCTCGGCTAGGTTGCGCCCCCAGACAGCCGCAACGCCGATGACCGACATCGCCATGGCCATACCAAGCGAGATCGCAGCGACCATCAGGACGGCCGGCCAGACAAGATCATTTGCAAGCCCGAACAACATCACAATCAACGCCCCGGTGCAGGGCACGACTCCGACCGCGGCCGCAATCCATGCGCCCGAGGGGCCCGGTGTGTCAGCCGTCGCGCACGCGGCACAGCTGTGCCTGGGGCCGTCATGCGGGGTGTGGCCGTGGCACTGATCAGAATGCACACTGCGGCTCTGGCTGATCCATGCAGTGACGGCCTGCCACAGCATGATGGCCCCGATAAGCGCGATGGCCGCATAGCTGAACAGGCGGATCAGACGATAATCCGAGGGTGCGGACCCCGTGGCATGGCGCACGGCAAAGTCCAGCATGAGGACGACAACCACCGCGGAAATGACGTGAAACGCGGCGATCTGAACGCCCATTCGAACACCACGCCGCACACTTCCACCTGTGCCGACGAAATAGGAAATGACCACGGCCTTGCCGTGACCCGGACCCAAAGTGTGCAGCGCGCCATATCCAAAGGCGATCAGCAGCGCCATGAAGATGGCCCGGCCAGAGCCTTCGCGGCCCAGATCTGACATGGCCGATGTGAAAAGGCCGGAGATCCAGAGCTGCGCGCGATTGAAGGGTGAAAGCGTGTGCGAGGCGGCGGACGCCGCCAAGACTTCATCCGCCGCACCGGCGATATCCGCGGATGCCAGGCCATACGACACGGAAATGCGTCGCGTGCCATCAATCAGGAACAGGTCGTGCGACGCTGGCACATGACGCAGCACGCCGCTCAGGCGAACGGCGTCAAACCGCCTTTCGATCAAAAGCCCCTTTGGATACTTCACATGAATGATCTGGTTCGGGGGCGGTGGCGGCGTATGGATGCAGGCGCCGATCCAGGGCACCAGCAGAAACTCGATCACGCGTTCACCGCTTCGCGCCAGTGGAAGAACGTAACCGTCAATAAGCACAGGACGGTCAAGAAGCGTCGAGGCCACACCGGTGGCGTCTTCTTCGCGGCGTTGCATGACGATCAGTCTTTGTCGCAACAGCTGATCGGCATCCAGTCCGGCCGCGTCGAGCCGCAGTCTTGCCGCGTCGGCCGCGCTGCGCACAAAGGCGTCTTCCGTACCATTCCCGACCGTCTTTTGGTGCAGGAGCACGGCGCGCAGGTCGGATTTGTGGTCTGCCGACATATCGACGAAGGGGTCGTCGTATGGCGTGGCGGCCGGAACGAGTGAATCCCAGGTGACGAGGTCCGACGCCATGGCGCGCCCGCTGGTCGTGGTGGCCATCATCAGGCAAAGCAGCACCAGTGCAGTCAGCCATACCGAACGTTTCGCTTGAAACGCGACGGTCAGGTCTGTGGCTTTCACGTCTGGGCGTGCGTGCGCGCGCATGCTGTTCACCGGTCGTTCGTACCGCCAACCAGCTTCGATCAAAATCGTGATTTCATCAATACGGTTGCCTGCTAGGTCCGGGTATCATTCGAGCAGGCTTGCGCGACGTGCAACATATCCGGCGAGTCGATGTCGCGCAAAAGTGCGGCCTCGGCTTCGACAACGGCCCTGGCCGGCAGGTTGCAAAGCAGTGACGCCGCGCCGCGATCTCCCTTCAGGGCCATCAGTTGCGCGGCCATGATGATCGGAAAACAGGCCGGGGGCGTGATGCGGTCGCCGTCGGTTGTTGCACCGGGTCGTGCGTCCGTACACGCCGCAACCACGTCTTTCAGCAGATCGGCCGTGACAAAGGGCATGTCGCCCAGTGCGACCAGAATGCGTGATGCGCCGCATGCGCTGGCCAGGGCAACCCCCGCACGCAGACTGTCGGCCTGATCCGGCGCATCTTCCTTGGGCGTGGTGATCGTGAACCCTGTCAGGACACGGGCCACGTCATCCGAACGCACCACCGCGATCAGATGCGCGGGCGCAATGGAACGCAACGCGCGCGCGGCGTGAACCACGAGAGGCGTGCCCCAAAGAGGCGCCAGCAGCTTGTCACTGGATCCGTAGCGGCGGGACGCTCCGGCGGCCAGCAGCACGGCTGCGATCGTCATGACCTGCGCGCCATCGCTATGGCCAGCACCTGCGCCAAAACGGACACGGCCAGCGTTCCGGCATCGCGCGCGGAGGGGATCAGACCGACAGGTCCGTACAGGCGCGCCCGGTCAGATTCGGGAACACCCATTGCCTCAAGCTCAAGAAGCCGGGCATCGCGGGCGCGTTGACTGCCCTGTGCTCCGATGTAAAACGCCTCTGTTTTCAAAGCGCCGGACAGAATGAGCGGTTCCCAGTCGTGGTCGTGAAAGAACAGAACAACCGCCGTCCGGTCGTCCACGTTCAGATCTTCGGGAAAGACCCGTGTGGTGATATGACGGGTCGCGCATCCTGATTGTGTCGCATTTTCAAGTGTTTCAACATCCGGAGATGCAAGCAGATTGGGATACCCCGCAGACTGAACAAGAGCGGCAAACGTGCTGGCTTCGGGCCCCTTTCCGAAGATCAGAAAACGGATCTCTGGCTCGAACAGAACGGTCAGTTGATTGCCTTGCCGGGATGTCGGGGCAGGGGGGATCACGGTCAGCACACCGCTTTCGACATTGATCGACAGCGCGCACGGGACGCGCTTGTTGCGGTTTTCAGATATGGTTCGCAGCGCGTCATGATCCGGCGCGGGCAGAAGCAGAATGTCGAGCCCGCCGCCGCATGGCAGTTGGATGTCCAGATAAGGAGAGCCGCGGCCGTACCGCAATGTCCGCGCCCGCCCGGTTTCTGCGGCGTGCATCGCGTGCACCGCGATATCGGCCTCGATGCACCCTGATGACAGTGTTCCCGCATGTTCGGTGTCCGAGAAGACCGCCATCATCGCCCCCACTGGCCGGTAAGAGGGCCCTTCAACCCCGGCAATCACGGCAAGGACGCCTGGAACTGCCGCGCTCAGCATGGCGTCGATCGGGTCGCGTGCAGGAGGTGTTTTGGTCAGCATATGCGCTGAAACATGGATGTTATGCACAGCACAGGCAAGAGCACGGCCCGTCGGGCGATTTATTTTGCTGAATGGACAGCCTGCGCGATGCCGCATATTCCAGTCAGAGCAGCGCACGGAGATCATGTTGAAAAACGGTCCGAACAGCATTGACGATACGATCGACCTTCTGCGGCGGCAAAACTACGTTTGTGGTCGCGACTTGGGAACAGTGGCGTTTCTGGCTCTTCGCCTCGGCAAGCCGCTTTTTCTTGAAGGGGAGGCAGGGGTCGGCAAGACCGAGATCGCCAGAGCGCTCGCGGAGGCGCTTGGCCGACGGTTGATCCGGCTTCAGTGCTACGAGGGTCTGGATACGGCCAATGCGATCTATGAATGGAACTTTGCGGGTCAGATGATCGCAATCCGCACGGCCGAGGCGGCTGGGGCCACAGACCGCGCCGCCTTGCAGACGGAGTTGTTTTCAGATGAGTTTCTGATCCGGCGCCCGCTTCTGCAGGCCCTGGAGCCACATGCCGACGGGGCTCCGGTTCTGCTGATCGACGAGGTTGACCGCACGGATGAGCCGTTCGAGGCGTTCCTGCTTGAGTTGCTTTCGGATTTTCAGGTGACGATCCCCGAGATCGGAACAGTGTCGGCCCGCACGCCTCCGATCGTGATCCTGACGTCAAACCGGACCAGAGAAGTGCATGATGCGCTGAAGCGGCGGTGCCTCTATCACTGGGTGGACTATCCCGACTTTGAGCGCGAGCTGACGGTCCTGCGCACGCGTGTTCCGGATGCGACAGAGACACTGTCGAGAGAGGTCGTGGCCTTTGTCCACGCCCTGCGCGATCAGGACCTGTTCAAATCGCCGGGCGTTGCCGAAAGTCTTGACTGGGCCCGTTGCCTTGTGGCGCTTGATGCCGTGGCGCTGTCGCCGGACGTCATCAGCGATACGGTGGGCGCGTTGTTGAAGTACCAGGACGATATCGCGCGGATCGCCGGTGCAGAGACGACACGACTTCTGGACGAAGCCAGAAGTGTCCTCGCGAGCACGGGATGACGTCGGGCGTGACAGGACCATCAGAGGGTCGTCTGGTCGAAAACATTGTCCATTTCGCGCAGGCGCTGAGAAAAGCCGGCGTAAAGGTCGGCACCTCGCAGGTCGAGACAGCACTTCGCGCTGTCGAAGCTGCGGGGTTCACGAGACGCGTGGATTTCTACCATGTTCTGCGCGCGACGCTGATCAGTCGCGCAGATCATCTGGACGTTTTCCATCAGGTGTTTTCGATGTTCTGGCGAGATCCGGAGTTTCTGAAAAACCTGGTTCATTTGCTCTCTCCGCCACTCGGAAACGAGACCAAAGAGCGACCCGCGGACGCGGCACGCAGACGTGCGGAAGAGGCGCTTGAAGCGGACCGGACCCTGCCCGAAGCGCCACCCAGGCAGCAATTGACGCCGTGGGCGGATCAAACGTGGTCCGCAACCGAGCTATTCAAGCGCATGGACTTTGAACAGATGAGCGCATCGGAACTGCAAGAGGCAGAACATGCCGTGCGCCGTCTGGATCTGCAGGCAAAACTGATCAACACGCGTCGGACCCGGATTGATCCGACCGGCCGCCGGACCGACATGCGCGCGACCTTGCGTTCTGCATTGCGAAAGGGCGGAGAGATTCAGACTCTGGTGCGCAAGTCAACCCGGATGCGCCCGCCTGATCTGGTGACGATCTGCGACATTTCCGGGTCGATGTCCGTCTACGCACGGATAATGATGCGTTTCATGCATGCAGTCGCGCACACGCCCCGGCGCGATCTGGGGCGCGTGCATGCGTTCACCTTCGGAACAAGGCTGACCAATGTGACGCGCGCGCTGCGACTGGCGGATCCGGACCGGGCCCTGATGGCCATCGGGCAGGAAGCGACCGACTGGGAGGGGGGAACTCGAATCGGCGAGGCGCTTGAACAGTTCAACAGGCTATGGTCTCGCCGACTGCTCGGTTCCGGCGCGTTGGTTCTGCTGATCACGGACGGGCTCGAGCGCGGGGATCTGGCTCTGCTGGACCAGGAGGCGGCCCGACTGGCACGTAGCGCGCGTCAGACAGTATGGCTCAATCCCCTGTTGCGCTGGGACGGTTTCACACCGCGAGCCGGCGGTATGCGCACGCTTTTGCGACATGTCGATTCCTTTCGCGCCTGTCATTCTCTCGACAGTCTGCAATCGCTCTCTGACGTGCTGGGACAGTCAGGTCCGCGCGATACGCCAGCGACCGGGTTACGTGCCGCCATGTGACGTTTTGCGCGTTGCCGAGGAATCCATTTGCTTTTGGGGCATTCCAGAATAGGCTTGAGGTACGTCCGCCAGGTTCCAGGGAGGAAACCCAGCATGGATATGACCGGTGAACACCGGATTCCCGCAACGCGCGACGTTGTGTGGCGCGCCCTCAACGATGATGCGGTTCTCAAGGCGTGCATCCCCGGATGCGAAGAGCTGGAGCGCGTTTCCGAAACCGAGCTTTCTGCGCTTGTGGTGCAGAAGATCGGGCCGGTGAAGGCCCGGTTCACAGGCAGTGTCGAGCTGTCAAACATCAACCCGCCGGTCAGTTACACCATTCAGGGCGAAGGCTCTGGTGGTGTTGCAGGGTTTGCCAAGGGCGGTGCGGACGTGACATTGACAGAGGACGGGCAGGAGACGTTTCTGGTTTACTCCGTGCACGCCACCGTGGGCGGCAAACTGGCGCGTCTCGGGGGACGTTTGATTGACTCAACCGCGCGCAAACTGGCGGCGCAGTTCTTCGACAATTTTCAGGCGTACCTGAACGACACGGATTTGCAGGAACTCAGCGAACATACGGCCGGCTGAGGTCGGGATGCGTGAACAATTCGCGGGCGGCTGGCCCGCACCAAGGGAGGATAGCATGAGCAACGTCAAAATGACGGTCAACGGAACAACCGTCACGCGGGATGTGGCAGACAATACGCTTCTGTCGGATTTTCTGCGCGAGCATCTCCGGCTTACCGGCACGCATGTCGGGTGTGACACCAGCCAGTGCGGAACGTGCGTTGTGCATGTGGACGGCCGCGCGATCAAGTCTTGCACAGCTTTGGCCGCTGCCCTGGACGGATCGGACATCACGACCATTGAAGGCATCAAGGACGGGGCCGAACTGCACCCGATGCAGGCGGCTTTCAAGACGCATCACGGTCTGCAGTGCGGCTTTTGCACACCGGGCATGATCATGTCCGGGATAGACATCGTCAATCGCTACCGGGAAGAGGGCAAAGAGCTGACCGAGGCGGCGATCCGTCACGAACTGGAAGGCAACATCTGCCGATGCACCGGCTATCACAACATCGTCAAGGCGATCGGTGAAGCTGCGGGCAACATGTCAGATCTGGCCAAGGCTGCGGAATAGGGAGGCTCTCATGAGCGAAGGGATCGGCGCGCGCGTGGCGCGCAAGGAAGACAAGCGCTTTATCACCGGCAAGGGCAAATACACCGACGACATACGTATGGAAAATCAGGCCTATGCCGCTTTCGTGCGCAGCCCCCATGCGCATGCACGCGTCACCGGGATTGACACTGCTGCCGCAGAGGCAATGGACGGTGTGATCGCCGTTCACACCGGACCCGAACTGAAGGCCGACGGGATCGGGGATATCATCACCGGCTGGGCAATCACATCGAAAGACGGCACGCCCATGCAATGCGGCGTCTGGAACCCGATGGTCACTGAATATGCACGCTATGTCGGCGATGCCGTCGCTGTCGTGATCGCGGAAACGCAGGCCCTCGCGCGGGTTGCGGCGGAATCCGTCGACGTCAGCTACGAAGAATTGCCTGCAACGGTGTTTGCCGACCGGGCGCTTGATACCGGTGCGCCTCAGGTGCATGCGAACGTACCGGGGAACCTCATTTTCAACTGGGAGATCGGTGATGAGGCCAGGACCGGCGCCGCGATCGAGGGCGCACATCACGTCACAGAACTGAACATCACCAACAATCGCCTCAGCCCGAATGCGCTGGAACCGCGCAGCGCAGTGACGGTCTACGATGAAGCGGAAGAGCACTACACGCTTTATTCCACCAGCCAGAATCCCCATGTGGCGCGGCTGGTGCTCAGTGCGTTCTATCAGGTCGCTCCAGAACACAAGTTGCGCGTCATCGCGCCGGATGTCGGGGGGGGCTTCGGCTCAAAGATCTATATCTATCCGGAAGAAATCACCTGTCTGTGGGCATCAATGAAGACCGGCCGTTCCATCAAATGGACCTCGGACCGGTCCGAGGCCTTCATGACTGATGCACATGGGCGTGATCACGTAACGACGGCCAAGATGGGATTTGACGAGAACGGCAAGATCGTGGGGTTCCACGTTGATACAATTGCCAATATTGGTGCCTATGTATCGCTGTTTGCGACCGCGACGCCAACCTATCTTTACGGCACGCTCTGGTCGGGCACATACGACATACCCGCAATTTATGGGACGGTCCGTGCGGTTCACACCAACACGGCTCCGGTGGACGCGTACCGCGGAGCCGGCCGACCCGAAGCGACCTACATGATCGAGCGCATGATGGAGACGGCAGCCAGGGAAATGGGGATGGATCCCGCGGAACTGCGCCGGAGAAACTTTATCACCGAATTCCCGTATCAGACGCAGGTTCTGCTGCAGTACGACAGCGGAGATTACCACACGCTTCTGGATATGGCTCAGAAGGCCGCCGAGATTGACGGGTTTCCGGAGCGCAAGGCAGAGGCCGCCGCGCGTGGTATGCTAAGAGGCATCGGATACTCGACTTTCGTTGAAGCCTGCGGGCTGGCACCTTCGGCCGCGGCGGGATCGCTTGGGGCGGGCGTGGGCCTGTGGGAATCCGCCGAGGTGCGCGTCAACCCTGTGGGGACGATCGAGATCCTGACCGGGTGTCACAGCCATGGTCAGGGGCACGAGACAACCTTTGCACAGCTGGTTGCGGACCGGTTCGGATTGCCGATCGAAAATGTTTCGATCCTGCATGGCGATACCGACAAGGTACAATTCGGCATGGGCACCTATGGATCCCGGTCCGGTCCGGTGGGCATGAGCGCCGTGATGCTGGCGCTCGAAAAGGTCGAGGAGAAGGCAAAGAAGATCGCGGCGCATGTTCTTGAAGCCTCTGAAGATGACATCGTGATCGAAGGCGGCGAGGTGAAGGTCGCCGGGACCGACAAGGCGATGGCCTGGCATGAGCTGGGTCTGGCCGCATACACTGGACACAATCTGCCGGAGGGCATGGAACCGGGGCTAAAGGAAACATCGTTTTTCGACCCGGTGAACTTTTCGTTCCCGTCGGGGGCGCTGATCTGCGAGGTTGAAGTGGATCCCGAGACCGGCGTCACGGAGATCATTCAGTTCACCGCCGCGGACGATTTCGGTGTCATCGTCAATCCGATGATCGTCGAAGGCCAGGTGCATGGCGGTCTCACGCAGGGGATCGGACAGGCAATGTGCGAGGGCGTCGTCTATGACGGGGACGGTCAGCTGGTTACCGGCTCTTACATGGATTACCAGATGCCGCGCGCCAGCGATGTGCCCAGCTACACTGTACGGCACGGGTCAACACCGTCACCGGACAACCCGCTGGGGATAAAGGGCTGTGGAGAGGCGGGCGCCATCGGGGCGCCTCCGGCTGTGATCAACGCCATCGTGGATGCCATTGGCACGCAAGATCTGCAGATGCCCGCAACGCCGCTTGCGGTCTGGCAGGCGCTGCAGACCGTCAGCGCCAGACAGGCGGCAGAATAAGGAGACGCGAAATGTACGAACTGAAGTATCACAAACCCGCTTCTCTGAGTGATGCCGCCAAGGCACTGTCCGGCGCGGAAGAGGGCAAGATCCTGTCTGGCGGACAGACACTTTTGCCCACCATGAAACAACATCTTGCAGCGCCGACCGATCTGGTCGATGTGCGTGCTATACAGGAGATGTCCGGGATCTGCGCCGGCGATGGCACGGTCTCGGTCGGAGCGGCGACACCTCATGTCGATGTGGCCGGGAACGCCGACGTCAGAGCCCACATTCCCGCGCTCGGGCTGCTTGCCGACGGCATCGGCGACCCGGCTGTGCGCGCGGTGGGCACCATCGGCGGTTCGATTGCCAATAACGATCCGGCAGCAGATTACCCGGCCGCCGTGCTCGGACTGGGTGCCACGGTAGTGACCAATGCGCGGGAGATCCCCGCAGACGCGTTTTTCCAGGGCATGTTCACCACGGCGCTGGACGAAGATGAAATCGTGACGGCCGTGCGGTTTCCGGTCCCGGCACGCGCGGGCTATGCCAAGTTTCCCAACCCTGCGTCCCGCTACGCAATGGTTGGCGTATTCGTTGCCGAAACGGGTGACGGCGTGCGTGTGGCAGTGACGGGCGCTGGTGAGGATGGCGTCTATCGCGATGCGGAGCTTGAGGCCGCACTTGGATCAGATTTCTCCAGCGCGGCGGTCGATGGTGTTGCCTCCGACCCGCGTGGCATGCTGGATGACATTCACGCCAGTGCGGTCTATCGCGCGCATCTGGTCAACGTTATGGCCAAACGCGCCGTCGCGGCCGCCACCGGATAGGCACAGGCGCATCCCCTGGCAAGCGGCCCGCATCAGGGCCGTTCAGCGTTGTTCGGCGTCCCAGTTCGGGTGCAACGCAACCTGAGCCTCCGGTCCGTCCGGAGGCAGCGGCGTTTTGCCAAGAATGGCGTCACTGATTTTCTCGGCGATCATTATGGTTGTCGCGTTGGTGTTTGCATTCACCACTTCCGGCATGATCGAGGCATCGACGACGCGCAGGCCCGAGACCCCGATCACGCGGCCTTCGGTATCCACCACGGCGTCGGGATCGTCCGCCGGGCCCATCCGCGCGGTGCACGACAAGTGCCACTGGCTGACAGTACAGGCGCGCAGGCGTGCTTCTATGTCCGCATCCGTCTCGGCCGCGGGCCCCGGTTCGATTTCGTCGCCGCGAAAAGGATCAAAGGCGGGTTGCGCCGCAATCTCACGCACAAGGCGGACCCCCCGGATCATGGTGGCAAGGTCATTCGGGTCGGTCAGATAGTTGCAGAGAATCCGAGGAGGATCACGCGGGTCGGCGCTGTTCAGCGTGACCGCACCACGGCCCTGAGCACGCATCAGACCAACATGGATCTGGAATGCATGACCCTGCACAGGCGTCCAGCCCAGCCCGTCCATCGCGATCGGCGCCAGTGTGAACTGCAGGTCGGGATAGTCGATGCCGGCACGCGACCGCACAGTTGCGACAGTGTCGAAATGATTGGTCGCCGCAGCGCCCTGACCGGTGACCAGCCATTGCAGACCATTCATCGCTTTGCGCAGGCCCTGCGTGTCCTGCCACAGCGTCACCGGCTGCAGGCATCGCCATTTCAGCACGTAGTCCGGGTGATCGTTCAGATTCTGGCCGACGCCGGGGCGATCGACCAGCGGCCGGATGCCGTGGTCCGTCAGATGCGCGGCCGGACCAATGCCCGACACCATCAGAATATGCGGTGACCCGACGGCACCGGCACACAGGATCACCTCTTTTGCGGCATGAATTTCCGATTCTGTCCCATGCCGGTCCGACACCACGATGCCTTGCGCACGTCCATTCTGAAAACGCACTCGTTCCACATGCAGATCCGTACGCACGTCAAGGTTGTCCCGCCGGATGACCGGGTCGAGATAGCCCCGCGCCGTACTCCAGCGCTGACCGCGATGGACGGATCGTTCGAACACGCCGAACCCTTCCTGAGCCTGCCCGTTGATGTCCGCGGTCGCGCGATAGCCAGCCTGGCGTCCGGCCTCCAGAAAGGCGCGCGCCAGCGGTGTATCTGCCGCGGGCCGGACAACCCGCATCGGGCCATCGCGTCCGCGGAACCCGTCGTCTCCGCCGTCAATCGACTCGCAGCGGCGAAAGTAGGGCAGAACGTCTGCCCAGCCCCAACCGGTGCACCCGCGCTGACGCCAGCCATCGAAATCGCGAGCATGACCCCGGATCCAGCACATTCCGTTGATCGAAGAAGAACCGCCAAGAACCTTTCCCCGGTCATGCTGGAAGGAACGTCCGTCCAGACCTGGCTCCGGCGCGCCTGCAAACGCCCAGTTGTATTTCGTTGATGTCAGGTTCGAAACCATTGCCGCAGGTGCGCGCAACGACACCGCGCCGTCGCGGGGGCCTGCCTCGATCAGAAGAACCTTTGTCGAGGGATGGGCACTCAGCCGGTTTGCCAGCACGCACCCGGCCGACCCCGCTCCGACGATTACGATATCCGCGTTGTCCAACGTGTCCTCCTCGGGTTCAGTATGTGACGCGGTGCAAGTCTGGTCGCCGTCCGGCCCAGGGGCACGCCTCTTCCAGGGTCTGTGCCAGAGCAAGAAGCGTGCCGTCCTCGCCGACACGCCCGGCGAACTGCAGGCCGAGCGGCAGACCGGAGCTGTCCTGATACAGCGGAACCGACATGGCAGGTTGGCCGGTGATATTGAAAATCTCGGTGTAAGGCGCAAACTGTACCGATCTGGGTGCCCACGCTGAAACATCCTGCGCCGCCAGTTCGCTCAGCAAACCGGTTTTCAGGGGGGGCTCGGATGTCACGGGCAGCATAAGCATATCGACACGGTTCAAAGGTCCGTCCAGTGCCCTGGCCATATGGACCTGCATGTCTGTGATATGCGCGCGCGTTCTGGCCATGTCGATGGCCGATCTCGACCGGATGTCATTGAATGCCCAGTACACCGCCGGCCCCAGGTCCTGTTCCGTCGGTTCCCGGCCAAGTTCGCGGGCGCGCTTTTCGATCACGATCGCCATTTCGGATGCCCAGATGTCCTGAGCGCAATCCCAAGCGTCAATTCCCTCGGGCCAGGACCAGTCGACCGTGTGGTGACCTATGTCTTCGAGCAGCCGCCGCGTCTCTGCCAGATGTTGCACGACCTCGGGGTCCGGCGCCGCGCCATCCGGAGCAAGGGAAACAACGCCAATGGTCAGCGTGCGCGCCGGTGGCGTCAGATCAGGTACGCTGTGCGATGTCCATGCAAACGGTTCCGGACCGGCCGTCGCGGACAGCATGGTGGCGCTGTCGCGCACCGACCGGCTGATCACGTGATCGACGTTCAGTCCGCCGACAAGCGGTCCCAGCCACGAGCCAGAGGCGATCACGCCGCTTGTGGGTTTGAACCCGAACAGGCCACAGCAGGCGGCCGGTACCCGGATCGACCCGCCGGAATCACTGGCATGCGCCATGGGCACCATGCCCGATGCAACGGCCGCGGCAGCGCCGCCGCTGGAGCCACCGGGCGTGCGAGAGATGTCCCAGGGATTGAGCGTCGGTCCGAACAGGTCCGGTTCGCAGACGAACTCTGTGGCGAATTCCGGTGTGTTCGTCCGCCCCGCAAGAACAAGTCCGGCGGCTTTCCATTTCTGGACAAGAACGCTGTCTTCCGTTGCCGGTGGAACATCTGCGAAAAACCTGCAGGCATGCGTCGTCTGAAACCCGGCGAGATCGACATTGATGTCCTTGGCAAGAAACGGAACTCCCGCGAACGGCATCCCGTTCATGTCGCCCGCGTCAACTCTGCCGCAATCAGCCAGCGCCTTTTCCGGATTCAAAGCGACAACGGCGTTCAGAACCGGATTGAGCCGCTCGATCTCTGACAGTGCACAGTGCAGGATCTCCTTCGGATGCGCCTCGCCCCTGTGCACGAGATCTGCAAGCCCGGTTGCGTCACGGCTTCGGTAGTCTTCACGGTTCAGCAAACCTGGTCCCTCTTCTATGACGCGACGAGACCGAGGCTTTTCTGTCTTTTCAGACTCCAGGCCATCGTCATGCGGTCTGCAATCATCGCGATGATGGCCATGCCGACACCGGCAACAATGCCCACGCCAAAGTCGCCGTCTCCAAGCCCGATGTAGACCTGCTGTCCCAGCCCGTCGGTCCCCACAAGCGCCGCGATGACAAGCATGGCAATGGCGAAGATGATGGTCTGATTGAGCCCCAGCATCATCACCGGGAGGGCAAGCGGGAGTTTGACCCGCCACAGAAGCTGGCCCGGTGTGCAGCCGATTGCGGTTGCTGCTTCTGTGATGTGCTCAGGGACGCTTCGGAGCCCATGCTCGGTGTAGCGGATTGCAGGCACGATCGCATATGCCATGATCGCAAGAAGCGCCGTGAACTCGCCGATTTTGAAGATCATGACAAAGGGAATGAGAATGACAAACAACGGCATGGTCTGCATTGTGTCGTTGAACGGCCGCAAGACTGCGGAAACGGCATCGTATTGCGACGCGATGATGCCCAGGCCCGCCCCGATCGAGAACGACAGAAGAACACCCAGACCGCAAAGATAGACCGACGTCATCGCCTGCGGCCAGACCCCGGTGAGCAGAAGAAAGGCAAGCCCTGTGAACGTCCCAAGGGCAAGCGGTCGTCCACCAAGCTGCCAGGCCAGCAAGGTCGCCATGGCAACAATCATCGGCCACGGCAGCTGCGTCAGTCCGAAATAGAGCAGTATGGCCACAAACATGACCAGCAGCCCCGCATTGGCGCCACGTCTGAACGCCATGCCCAGGGCAATGGCCAGGGACGCCGCCGCATACGCCCATCGCAATCCGTCTGTGAATTCAAAGCCCCAGCTGAACGGTGTGATCGTCTGTGTCAGGCCAATTTTCACCGGCAGCATGGCGAAGAAAAACGCAGCGGTCTTGATCTGATTGATCGCGTTCGAGTACTGAACGATTATAAACTCGATGCCAGAGTTGAGGTATTGCGCGGGATAGATCTCCCACGCTTCGGGATACGCCGCCAGCGCGGGCCAGGCGCGTGCAAAAATCGCAACACTCAGGACAATGAGTATCGCCACGCCCCACATCAGGGCACGGCGTTTCGGATCCGGACCATCCAGGGTGGACCGTGCCGTTTCACCGGCACCGGCGGCGGCTGCTGTAATGCGGTCCATCACCATCGCCATCAGCGCAATCACTATGCCTGCAAGCAGGCTTTCGCCGAACTGCGCTTTGCGCATCGTCGACAGCACTTCCCACCCGATATCCGCGGTTCCACCGATGATTGACGCAACAATGACCATTGAAAAAGCCGCCATTGTTGTCTGGTTCACGCCAAGCAAAATCTGGTTCATGGCGATCGGAACCCGCACGCGCCAGAAGGTTTGCGCCGGTGTTGCTCCGGCCATCAGACCGGCCTCGATCACTTCGGAGGAAACGCGCGACAGCCCCAGCATCGTATTGCGAACGGTGGGCGGAAAGGCATAGAGGATGCTCGCAATCAGGCCGACCACCGGTCCGAACCCGAACAGCAGCAGGATTGGCAGAAGATAGGCAAAGGCAGGTACAGTCTGAAGAAAATCCATTGCAGGCTGAATGATGCGTCTGGATTTCGGCGACAGAAAGCCCAGAGCGCCGAAAAAGAATCCGATTGTCACTGCCATGGGAACGGAAATCGCCACCAGGGACAGCGAGTTCATAGATTCTGTCCAGTAGCCGATGACAACCATGTAGAGCAGCGCAAGGCAACTGAAGAGCGCAAGCCGCCATCCTGAAACGGCATAGGCCGCCAGCGTCACGAGAGTTACGGTCACTGACCACGGCAACCAGTTCAGAAAGTCCCGGACGGCCTGCATGGGCACGTCCACAATCGTCGTGAAGGTGCGAAAGGCCAAACCGAAATGTGCGACGAACCAGTCCATGGCGGCGTTGAGCCACGGCGTAATCGGCAAGACCCATGCGTCCGGGTACTGCGTCATCCACGTTCCCGAACCCGGCACCAACAGGATCAGAACAGTCAAAGCAAGAAACAGCGCCCAAAGTAGTTTGACGGAACGACCTTCCGTCATTGCGCAACCGTCTGGTTCGGGTCCACAGACTCTGTGTCCTGACGTCGGGACCTGTCCTGATGGGCCAGTGCGGCGATCACGCTTGTCGCGGTGACCACACCCATTGGCCTGTCGTCTTTCATTGCCAGAATGCCCTCTTTGCACGAGGCAAGAAGCGGCAGAAGATCCTCGACCTTCGTTTCGCAGTCGTGCTGTTGCATTCCGTCCGACACAACCGCATGAGAGTCGATCACATCCTGCGCTTCCAGAACGCGCGCCATCGGAACGTCCTCGGTGAATTCGGCGACATAGCTGTCCGCTGGACTCGTGATCAGTTCGGCAGGTGTCCCGATCTGCACACAACGTCCATCGCGCATGATCATCATGCGGTCCGCGATGCGCAGGGCCTCCAGAAAGTCATGGGTGATGAACACAATGGATTTCTTCAGGGTCGCCTGAATGCGAAGGAACTCATCCTGCATCTGCCGCCGGATAAGCGGATCAAGCGCCGAAAAAGGCTCGTCCAGAAACCAGACTTCGGGTTCTATGGCCAGCGAGCGTGCAATTCCGACGCGCTGCTGCTGCCCACCGGATAACTGGTTCGGAAACGCGTTTTCCCGCCCTTCCAGCCCCACCAGGTCGATCACCCGCTCGGTCCGTTCCTTCCGCTCGGCCTTTGGTACGCCCTGAAGTGACAGCGGGAATGCGATGTTGTCGAACACATTCAGATGCGGCATCAGTCCAAAGTTCTGAAACACCATGCCCATCTTGTGGCGACGTATGTCGATCAACTCTTTCTGCGATCGCGTCAGAAGATCTTCGCCATCCAAAAGAACCTCGCCATAGGTGGGTTCCACCAGGCGCGAGAGGCAGCGCACAACCGTGGATTTGCCGGACCCGGACAAACCCATGATTACAAAGATCTCACCGACATGAACGTCAAATCCCACATCGACAGCTGCGGGAATGGCGCCATCGTCACGCAATCGCGCGGCCATGCTGTCCGCGTCCTGCGAAGACACCTCGTTTCTGAAGTAGGGCGCGCGTTCGTCCGCGTAGACTTTCCAGAGATGGCGGCAGGACAGTTTGACCGCTTCGTTCTGCGTCATCCAGTGCCCTCGGTCGTCATGAATGGAATGGACCGCCCGGCATGCCGGGCCGGACGGTCGTCTTCGACGCAAACACGCAATCGCATGTCGGCGCGGTTACTGTTTGGCCGCCATGCCAGCCTCGACCCAGGATGACCACACCGCCTCGTTTCCGTCGACCCATTCGGCGATGACTTCTTCTAGCCCGCGGCCTTTCTGGTCGATTTCCAGCATCAAGGCGTTCTGCGTGTCGTTGTCGATCGAAATCGCCTCAAACAGCGCATAGGCACCCGGCCACTTTTCGGCCACGTCCTTGTTGGCGATCTTGTCGATCGTGGCTTGCTGGAAACCACAGGCATTTCCGCGCGACTGGCCGGATTCCTCCACGCACTCGCCGTCGGATGCATCAAACTTGACCCAGTTGAAATCCTGCTCGGCAAACAGCCAATGGGGTTGCCAGAACATCATCAGAATCGGTTCTTCCGTGGCGACAGCGGATTTGGCTTCGGCAATCATTGCGCCTTCGCTTCCGCCTGCAATCGGCTCGAACGGAATCTCGATCTGTGCCACGACATCCTTGGTGCGCGTGCCCCAGTCGGCGGGGTAGGAGATCAGGCGACCTTTGGGAAATGTGTCGGCTGCCGCAAAAGCCTGCGCGCAGTCATAAAGAGCCTCATAGCTGGGCAAACCCGGGCACTTTTCTTCCATATAGGGTGGATAGATCCAGCCTTCCTGCGGCTGAAGCCCGAGTGAACCGACGACCACGATGTCGCCGGCCTCTACCGCCTTGGGATAGATGTCTCCGACATTGTTGGTCCAGGTTTCCGGTTGAAGATCCAGATCGCCCTGGGCTATTGCGGCAAACTGCGGCACCGCGCCCGCTGTCACATATTCCACCTCATACCCGGCCTTTTTGAGAAGTGAGCCAAGGATATGAGCCGAGATGTGCTGTCCTGTCCACTCATTGATCGGGATACGGATCGTTTCGTCTGTTTCGGCGAACGCAGCACCGCCCGTGGCCAGCGCCATCCCGGCGGCCAGCAATAGATTTCGTGACGTCATTGTTTAACTCCCCTGTTGGTCCAAGGCCCTTACCGTTTCTGACCAGACCCGCTTTGCGTGAAAACGTGGTGGTGACGGTATAAGATCCTGTTATTGCCCGTTCAGCCTATCCAAAGATGTTACGGGCTTCACCTGTTTTTTTGGCCGCACCCAATCGCCGCTTGTCATCTGTCCGAACCCTTTCTTGTGCTGTCGCGATGCGGCACATAGCATGCCCGGCGTCAGCACTTATGAAAGAAGCGTCATGGCAACCGGCGTTGCACAAGATTGGTACAAAGCCACCAGGTTCGGTGATGGCATCACTTTGATCCACGAGATACACGTTGCACGGTGGCTCCGATGCAACATCTGGCATGTTCAGGGGCGCGATGAGGATCTCGTGATCGATACCGGCATGGGGCTCAGGCCGTTGACGGCAGAAATCGCCAGGCTCTCGGATCGTCCGCAGACGGCGCTGATGACCCACTCGCACTTTGATCACGCAGGTGGGCTGTGTGACTTCGAAACGCGATGCGGTCATGCCTCGGAAGCCGGCATTATTGCCGAACCGACATTGG
This sequence comes from Pseudomonadota bacterium, assembly GCA_039028815.1. Taxonomy (GTDB): domain Bacteria; phylum Pseudomonadota; class Alphaproteobacteria; order Rhodobacterales; family Rhodobacteraceae; genus Roseovarius. The sequence continues at coordinate 36,343 of JBCCHI010000002.1, read as the reverse complement.
CCAATACAGTGGCAGACAGCGGGTATGTTCGCGCCGAAACCTTCTCTGCTCTGCCCTGGGAGGGTTTTACGCATCAGTCCTTTCGGGTGCGTCCTGCACCTTTGAACCGATTGCTGGACGAGGGCGATGTGATCGACCTGGGTGATCGCACGTTTCGCGTGTTCCATCTGCCGGGCCACTCCCCCGGCTCGATCGCTCTTTTCGAGCCGTCGACCGGTATTCTGTTCAGCGGTGATGTTGTCTATGACGGCGCACTGATCGACGATCTCTATCATTCCGACGCCGACATATTGCTGGAGTCGCACGCGCGATTGCGCGAGCTGCCGATCAAAACCGTTCACGCCGGGCATTTTGACTCGTTCGGACGCGACCGCTTGTTTCGTATCCTGGATGACTACAAATCGGGCGGTCGGCGACTGGGCAATGCAGAGGACTGGCTGGCCGGTGAGATCGCGGCGCAGGCCGGAGGCAACCATGACGGCCCGTGACCCGCGGCTGACCGCCGTGGTGACAGGAGGGCATGTCGGAATCGGCCATGCTGTGTCGCGCGCGCTGGCGGCCGATGGCATCCGCATCGCCATCGGCGCAAGACGCGCCTGCGACCCTGCGATCCAGGACAAGGTGCGCGGCACTGTCGCGCCGGATGTCTTCATGCATCCGCTTGATGTGCGCAGCGCTACCTCGGTGTCGGAGTTTCGGTCCGCTGTCGACGCCGAATGCGGACCCGTGGCCATATTGGTCAACGCAGCCGGCATCAGCACGCACCAGACGATCTGCGCGCACGATCTGGCGGACTGGACCGACGTGATCGAAACGAATCTGACGGGTCCCTTTCTGACCATGCGCGCCTTCATGCCCGCCATGATCGATCGCGGATGGGGTCGCATCGTCAACATTGCTTCGACGGCTGCGAGCACTGCGGTGGCGGATCATCCTGCCTATTGCGCATCAAAATCCGGTCTGCTCGGGCTGTCCCGTGCCGCCGCGCTGGAAGGTGCCCCGCACGGTGTGACCTGTGTTACCGTAAGCCCGACCTGGGTTGAAACGGACATGCTGCGGCAAAGCGCAGGGATCATGGCCCGGCAAAGCGGTCGAAGCGTGGCCGAGGAAATCAGGGAAATCGCCTGCGCCAATCCGCAAAACCGGCTGGTCCAGGCAGAAGAGGTTGCCGCCGTGGTGGCATTTGCGTGTTCAGACCGCGCGCCTGCCCTGACGATGGAGGACATTGTGGTCAGTGCCGGCGCCCATTGGTGACGCCATCGTCCTGCGGTTGCCGACGGTCGAGAAAGATCTTGCACGCTGCCTTGTCAGGTGCCCTGCGCGAGAGCGTGGTCAAGACCGGTCGAAACGCGATCAACATCGTCCATGGACAGGCACAATGGCGGAACCATGCGCAGAACCGACTGCGAAGGCCCTGATTTCGAAAGGATCAGGCCCTGGCTGCGGCAGGCTTCGAACACCTCTGTCGTTTTTTCCTTGTCCGGTGTCCTGGTGTCCCGGTCCGACACGAATTCGATCGCGAGCATCAGACCCTTGCCACGCACATCGCCAATGGCGGCATACTTGTCCTGGAGATCTTTCAGCCGCTCCAGCAGCGCGGCACCCACCTTTTGCGCATTCTCCTGCAGCGCTTCGTCCTTCATCACCGCCAGCACGGCGCGAGCGGCGGCGCATGATGTGGGGTTTGCGCCGTAGGTGTGGAACATGAACCTGTCTGCCATCGGCTTGGCGATGTCCTTGCGAGCCACGACCGCGCCGATCGGAAAGCCGTTGCCAAGGCCCTTTGCCATCACGACAATGTCGGGCACGACGCCATCCGCCTCAAATCCCCAGAAGTGCGCGCCGGTGCGCCCGAACCCGGACTGCACCTCATCGGCAATGTACAGTCCCCCGGCCGCGCGCACCCGTTCCGCCGCGCCCCGCATGTAGCCGGCGGGCATTTCGATGACACCGCCGTATCCCTGAATGCTTTCGACGAATATTCCGGCGACCTCGCCCGATGTGGCCGAAGCAATCACCCGGTCGATTTCGGCCAGATAGGGTTCGGTCCCCTGACCGAAAATCCCACGGTACTGGTTTGGCTCCGGGACAAAGGCGACGTTGCCGGGCATGCCCGGGTGCCGCCATCCCGATATGCCGGTGATCGACTGTGCGGCCGAGGTCGGGCCATGGTAGGAATGGCGCAGAGCCAGCAGATCGAGGTTGCCGGTATGAGTCCGCGCCATGGCCATCGCCAGGTCAATCGCCTCTGATCCGGAATTTGTCAGATGCACCACCCACTCCTGGCCGGCCGGCATGGTGGCGGCCAGCTCTTCAGCCAGATGCGCAGGCGTCGGATGATAGAACATTGTCGTGCAGTGTGTCAGTTCGCTGGCCTGAGCCATCGCGGCCTGAACCACGCGCGGATGCGAGTGACCCACGGAAATGCAGACATTCATTCCCAGAAGATCAATGTAGCGGTTGTCTTGCGTGTCCCAAAGGTACTGTCCCTGACCCTTCTTGAACACGATGGGGTCCCGGAACGGCGTAAAACGCGTCAGCGAGGCTGAAAAGTACTGATCGCGCCGCGCGGCGGTGCCATCGTGGGTCCAGTCCGTTGGTAGAGGGTGATGGGTCATGACAGGTCTCCTCCGGATCGCAGTCGCTTGTTTTCAGGGTCGTAGGGGGGGCGGTCCAGAATACCGGCGGCGTAGCGCCGGCCCAGTATCTCGACTTCGAGACAGTCGCGCGCGGTCGGGTCGCGCAGATAGGCAAGGGCCAGCATCTTGCCGGTGCGATGCCCAAATGCTGCGGAGGTGACGATACCGACACAATCCGCAGACCGCCACAGGCTGTGCGCGTAAAACGGGTGAACGGTGTCGGGCACCGCGATTTCGAGCAGGACCATGTCCCAGTCGTTGGGTCTGGCTTGCAAAATCGCCTGTTGCGCCGGGTCTTCGGGGCGCACAAAGGCGGTCAAGCCAGCTTCGACGGGAGAGCGTTCCGTCGTCAGGTCGCTGCCCCACGCGCGATAGCCCTTTTCCAGCCGCATCGCATTGGCCGCATAAGCGCCATAATGCCCGATCCCATATGCGCGGCCCGCCTCGGCCAGCGCGGCATACACATCCGGCATCGCGTCCCTTTGCATATGCAGTTCCCAGCCGAATTCGCCGATGTAGGACACACGCAAGGCAAGCACGCGATGTCCCGCAACCGTGATGTAGCGGCAGCTCAACCACGGAAAATCAAGAGAGCCGTCCGTGCAGGCCGCCATCACAGGACCCGACTTTGGCCCCATCACACCCATCACGCCCCGCGCATCCGTTACATCGGTGACAGTGCACGCCGCTGTTGTCGCGGCTAAAAGCGCATCCCAGTCGGTTTGGTGCGACGCCGCCGCCGAGGTCAGATAGGCACGATCCCCTGCCAGCCGGCTGACGGTGAACTCGGACCCGGTGCCACCTGCGGTGGTGAGCGTGTGGGTCAGTCCGATCCGACCGGGGCGCGGCGGTGTATTGAGCCCGAGCCGTGAGAGACAGCCCGCCACGTCACCGTGCAGTTCAAACTTCGAAAAAACGCTCAGATCCGCCAGGGCCACCCGTCGGCTTGCCGCCTCGACCTCTCTGGCGACCTGCCCGAACCACCCCGGTTTGCCGAAGGTGTCAGGCGATGCCGCGCCGCCAAAATGGTTTGGCCGCTCCCAACCATAGGCAAAGCCCATGACTGCGCCTGCGTCCGTCATCTGTTGATGAATCGCTGACGATTTCAGGTTGCGCCCGGCCGGACGTTCCTCGTGCGGGTAGTGCACGCCGAACTGCAGGCCGAAACACTCGACCGCCTTTGCGACGCGATAGTCGCGATCCGCCCACAGCCCGAACCTGCGGCTGTCCACGGCCAGCGCATCCATCGGGGGTGCGCCATGCGTCATCCAGTGCGCCAGAAACCAGCCCGCGCCGCCGCCCTCCATCACGCCCATGGAAGACCCGGTGAGCAGCCAGGCATTCTCCAGCCCGTGGGCCGGGCCGATCAATGGATTGGCGTCCGGAGTGAAAGTGATCGGGCCATTGATCACCGACTTCACGCCGCCGGTTTCCAGGGCGGGAACCCGCGCCATGGCCGCCAGAATGATATCCTCGACCCGGTCAAGATCAGGCGGCATCAGATCGGCGCCGAACTCCGGGGGCACACCGTCAACGGACCAGACCTGAGCGTCTTTCTCGTACGGGCCAAGGATCAGGCCATCGCGTTCCTGCCGCACGTACCAACTTTCCTCGGGGTCGCGAATGATCGGCAGCTCCGGCAGGCCCGCCGCCTGGCGTTCAGCCACCGCAGCCACGGTATCGGTCACCAGATACTGGTGCAGAACGGGCACGGACGGAATATTCAGCCCCATCATGTTGCCGATTTCCCAACCCCAGGTGCCGGCTGCATTCACAATATGGCGCGCAAGGATCGTGCCGCGACTGGTCTCCACCCGCCATCCGTCCGGTTGCCGTACGATGTCTGTGACACAGGTCTGGCGCTGTATTCTGGCGCCACCACGCATGGCAACCTGCGCCATTGCATGGGTTGCAAGGCTGGGATCGACATGACCGTCATCGGGTTCGTAGATGCCGCCAATCAGCCCGTCGAGTCGCGCCAGCGGGTGCAGTTCCGCGATGCGCCCGGGTGTCAGAATCTCCAGCGGGTAGCCGGTGAACGCCGACAATCCCGCCACATGACGGAATTCGTCCATGCGGTCGGGATTTCGTGTGATGCGCATCGCGCCCGACCGGTGGAAGCCGCAATCCTGACCGGTTTCTTCCGGCAGAATATCACGATAGAGCCGGACCGAGGTCGCGCGCAGTTCCTGAATTGTCGCATTGTGTGCGAAATGGGTGCAAAGCCCGGCCGCGTGCCACGTGGAGCCATGCGTCAGATCGTTCTTTTCGACCAGGCAGACATCCGTCCAGCCCATCTTGGTCAGGTGATAGAGCAAGGATACGCCCATTGCCCCACCGCCGATGATCAGCACCTGAACATCTGTCACGCACGCATCCTTTCAGCCGTCGGATCAAAAGGCGGGCGGCGTCGTGGCGTGGCGCCATAGTCCCGCCCCGCCACACGCACGGTAAAACGGCGTGCGCATGTTGTGTCCAGCGTCTCGGTCCGATCCGTATTCACCAGTCCGAACGCCAAAGTCAGATCCGTTCGTGGCCCTCTTGCGCCGGATGTCGTCAGACCCACAAAGCGTCCATTCTCATAAATCGGCTCGTCATGCAGCATCAGGGGCTCGCCGTCGATCTGTAACAGCACAAGTCGCTGCTGCACGCCTTGGGATTTCTGAAGCAACAGCACGTCCTTGCCGTTGAACTCTTTGTTCCAGTCAATTGTGAAGCCGAGGCCGGCTTCAAGCGGCGTGATCTCCGGGCCAATGTCGTGCCCCCAGTGCCTGAACCCTTTCTCGATCCGGCACCCGTCGAGGGCATAGTGACCCATAGGCTGCGCGCCTGCTGCGTGCAACGCGTCAAAGACCGTTTGTGCACACATGCTGGGGACCGAGACTTCCCAGCCAAGTTCGCCCACGAAACTCACCCGGGTCAGGCGACACACTGTCCCGGCCAGACGCGCCTCGGCGACACCGCCAAAGGGCATTTCGGCAAAATCCGGGCACAGCGTGCGCATCACATGGCGGCTGCCCTGACCCATGACGCCGATCACGCAATCGTCCTCGGTGACGTCTGTGACCCGCACATCATCCGGCATATGTCGTCGCAGAAACGTCAGGTCCCGCATCCGTGTCGCTGCGCCCGACGTCAGCAGGTAAGTGTCCTGTTCCAGACGTGTGATGGTCACATCCATCTCGATTCCGCCACGGGCGTTCAGAACCTGGGCATATATTGCGCGACCCGGCGCCACGTCCATCTGCGCTGTCGTCACGGTGTTCAGTGCGGCGCATGCCCCCGGTCCCTCAAGGCGCAGTTTTGTGAACGGTGTCAGATCAAGCAGCACGGCGCCGCCTTCCATGGCCGCGGCCTCGCGCCTGGCAACAGGCCACCAGGGTTGCGCCCCGACGCAATAGGGCAGGGCGCGTTCCTGCGATGTCCGTGCATACCAGAGCCCGCGTTCCCATCCCGCCGTCAGCCCGAAGACCGCGCCCAACCGCGCCCAGTTGTCGTGTAAAGCGGACCGGCGCAGGCCGCGTCCGGCTGTCGGTTGCTTGTAGGGCCAGTGAAGGGCAAAGAGATCGGCGACCGCTTCCTGCATCCGCTGTGCCATGTGGTCGGGATCGGCCGTCAGAGGGTCCACCCGGGCAACATCAACCTCCCACAGATCCGCGTCCGGGTGGCCGTCTGCAACCCAGTTCGCCAGGGCCTGTCCGATCCCGGCCGATGACATGACCCCGACGGAATTCATTCCCGCAGCAACATAGAGCCCGGAAAGCTGTGGCGTCTCGCCGACAAGAGGACGTGTGTCGTTGGTGAAACTTTCAGGCCCGTTCATGAAGTGCTGTATGCCCACCCGGTCGAGCGAGGGCACCAGATCAAGCGCGGCTTCCATGAACGGTGCAAACTGGTCCCAGTCCTCGGGCAGTTCCAGAAATGGCCGGTTGCCCTCCGGGCCGCAGGCATTCCAGCATTTTGCCTGAGGTTCGAACCCGCCGATCACCAGTTTTCCCGCATCGCCCTTGAGATAGATGCCACGGTCCAGATCGCGGACGACGGGGAAGGGATCTGGCAAATCGGGGATTGGCTCGGTCACAACATACATGTGCTCGACAGCCTGAAGCGGCAGCCCAACACCCGCCCGGGCGGCCAGTTCACGAGACCACGCGCCGGTGCACAGGATCACGCGGTCCGCCTCAATTCGTGTACCGTCACGCAGCAAGACACCGGTTGCCCTGCCGTTGCGGTGCTCGATCTCCGCAACTTCCGTGTGTTCGCGGATCGTTGCCCCGCGGGATCTGGCGGCGCGTGCGTAGGCCATGCAAAGGTCGACGGGATTAACGCTGCCGTCTTCGGGCACATGTAGCGCGCCACAATGGTCGGACAGATCCAGGTTTGTCAGCGTGACCTCGCCGGGGGCAATCACGCGCGGCGTCAGACCCTGCGTGACGCCCAGGTCGGCAATGCGATGCAGCTCATCCAGCCGCGCCGGTTCTCTTGCCAGCCAGTACCCGCCGGTCTGCCTATAGCCGGTCGCCATTCCGGTTTCTGCCTCAAGTTGCGGAAACAGGTCCAGCGCATGAGACGCAAGCCGCGTCATGTTTGGCGTTGCGCGCAAGGGCCCGACGATGCCTGCCGCATGCCACGAGGTCCCGGAAGTCAGAGTGTTTCGTTCCAGCAGCATGACCTCTTCGAGGCCGCGGCACGCAAGGTGGTAGGCGACACTAAGGCCGATCACACCACCTCCGATTATGACAGCATCGGTCATGTGGGGACACCAGATTGACTGTGCCACGCGACACGCATTAGCGTAACGTCATGACGGTGCATGCACTCTGGTGTCACCCAAGATCCGTGTCGACAGCGTTTGAACGCATCATGCGTGAACGCGGTGATCTTGATGTTCTCCATGAGCCATTCATGTACCACCATTACCTGACGCAGACCGAGCGCCTGTTTCCGGATTTCGTCCCGGAACCGGAGCATCCGCAAACCTACGAAGACATTCGGGACATGATCCTGCAACGCGCTGCGCAGCGTCCGGTCTTTTTCAAGGACATGGCGTATTACGTGGCAGATCGGTTGCCGCAAGATCCCGCGTTCGTCACGGCGATGACCCACGCGTTTCTGGTGCGCGACCCTGCGGAGAGTGTCCTGTCCTATGCCAGGCGCGACCCTGACGTGACCCGTGCCGAAATCGGAATCGAGGCGCAGTATCAATTGTTCACGGCTTTGACGGAACGCGGTGTGTCGCCCGTGGTCATAACGGCTGACCAGCTGCGCAAGGATACCCAAGGTGCTCTCAAGCGCTACTGGACAGCGATCGGGCTTCCGTTCGTGGCGGACGCGTTTTCCTGGGACGATCACGTGCCCGAGGCCTGGCAATCGGTTGCCGGCTGGCACAAGGATGTGTTGGGCAGCGGTGCGATCCGCACCGACGTGAACGAAAGGGATCACGCGGCCGAGCTTGCGCAGCTGGGAGCGCCGTTCACGGAGTACGAAAGACATCACAGGCCGTTCTATGACGCGTTGCAACACGTTGCGCAGCAACAAACCCATCAGAAGTAATCCCTGTCCGGCGTCTCTGCCTTCTTCGCGGCAATGTAGTCCCGAAGCGCGGCATCGGTATCGGGATCAAGGCCGGGGTCTTCGTAGGCGTCCAGCTGCGCCTTCCAAAGACCATTGGCCCGAGAGGCCGCATCCATCCGGCCCGCCGCATCCCACTGCTCGAACGAGGTATTGTCCGAGGTCCAGGGCCGAAACAGCGCAGACATGAAATTTGCCTGAGTATGTTCGGAGCCGAGAAAATGCTGACCCGGGCCCGTGGCGGCGATTGCCGCCATGGCTTGCGCGTTTTCGCTCAGGTCGATTCCGTCGAAGAACCGGCAGACCTTGCCGCAGATATCGTGATCAATGATCGTCTTCTCGAACGACGTCACCAGCCCGCCCTCCAGCCAGCCCGTGGCATGATTGATGACGTTCGCTCCGGCGAACATCGACATCAGAAGGCCCCAGGTGGCTTCTTGCTGGCTTTGGGCATCCGCGACCTTGGACGCTGACAGCGCGCCGACGGTGTGCAACGGCACGCCGAGGCGACGCGCCAGCTGCCCTGCGGCCAGCACCATGAGGCCCGCTTCGGGGGTGCCAAAGGTGGGCGCTCCGGTTTTCATCGACATGGTCGAGGCAAAGCTGCCCATAAGGCACGGCGCGCCGGGCGCGACCAACTGCACCAGTGACAAGGTTGCCAGCGCTTCCGCCAGAACCTGAGCCAGTGTGCCGGCCACGGTCGTTGGAGACATGGCCCCGGTCAGCACCCAGGGCGTGCAGGCCACCGGCTGTCCGGCCCGCGCGTAGGTCTTCAGTGCGCCGGACATGTTATCGTCCATCACAAGCGGCGCGTTGGTGTTCGAGACACAATAGAGAACAGGATGTTTCGAAACGAAGTCTTCGCCGAACACAATGCGCGCCAGATCAATGGCATGTCCGGCCCGTTCGGCCCCGATGAAGGCGCCCATGAAACAGCGATCCGAGTGTCGGACATGGGCATACAGCATGTCCAGGTGCCGTTTGTTTGCGGGCAGATCCACCGGTTCGCACACCACGCCGCCGGAATGATGCAGCCACGGCAGGCTGTGATGCAGTTTGACCAGCGCCACGAAGTCGACGTAGTCGGCGTATCGGCGTCCGCGGTCCAGATCGTGCACAAAGGGCGGTCCCCATGAGGGGCAAAGCACGGTCGCGTCACCGCCGATCTGTACAGAGTTCTCTGGGTTTCGCGCATGTTGCACGAAGTGGGCGGGGGCCGTCGCCTTGATGATCTTTCTGCAGAACCCCGGCGCAAAGCGTACCCGCGTGCCATCCACTTCACATCCGGCGCCGGCAAAGAGCGACAGGATCTCGGGATCGCCCTGAAACTCCATGCCGGTCGTGGCAAGGATCGCATCGGCATTGTCTTCGATCTGCTGCAATCCGTCTTCGGACAGAACGTTGAACGTGCCGAGTTTTCGCTGAATGTAGGGCGCCCGCGCAGGCGCGTCGGCAGCGGCGCGTGGCTCTGCTCTGCGGCGCGGTCTTCTCGAAGTCCTCGGCATGACGCGCAGCATCGACAAATGACTCACATCTGGCAAAGGAAAGCCTGTAGAATAAGAAAAAATAATACTAATCATGAGGGCCGAACATGTCCGGACATCGTCCATTCAATCCCGGTTTGCTGCGCTCGCTCGAGGTTTTGGTGTCTGTCGCCGAAACCGGACAGATGAAATCCGGCGCTCAAATGCTCGGGTTGACCCAACCGGCGGCTTCGCAGCACATTGCGGCGCTTGAAAAAGAGTTTGGCACGCGGCTTCTGGATCGCAGTACGCGACCCGCGCGGCTGACGCATGCCGGTCTGAGGTTGCATCAGCAGGCGCTCAAGGCGCTTGGGGCGCTGGCCGACATCGAAACCGCGATGCGGCACACCGACCGGGCGGCGGTCAGCCTTCTGCGCGTTGGTCTTCAGGCGTCGGTCGCCACGACGCTGACGCCCGAACTCGTTTCGCTTGCGCAAGAGCAGTTTGGCGTCCGGGACATTACACTGCACGCGGGTCAGAGTGGTGACCACGAGCGTTTGCTGCGCACAAAACAGGCGGATCTGGCGATTTCGTCGGATCCGTTTCTCGATCTTGAGGGACTGGAGCGGCACCCGATCCTGACCGAGGCCTTTCTATTGGTTCTGCCGCAGGATTATGCGGGTCCGACAGACAGTCTGGACGCAGTACAGGAACGTCTGCCGCTTGTCCGCTTTGCCGACAGCACATACGCCGGCCGTCTGATAACCCAGCACCTGCGCCGGCTGAGCTTTGAGCCACGCCGCGTGATTCAGGCAGACCGGTCAAGCATGGTGACCAGCTGTGTCGCACAGGGTATGGGTTACAGTCTGCTGACCCCGACGCTGCTGATTGACGGGCTGGTTGAAAACATGCCGCTTCGGGTCGTCCGGCTGCCCGTTGCAGGGCTTTCAAGAACATTGACAGTGGTGGCCAGAAAGGGAGAACTGCACGATCTGCCTTTGCAGGTCGCCCGGATTTCGACAGAACGCCTGCTGCAAAAAGTCGAAGAATTCGTCGGACCGGTAGGGTTGTCTGCTGTGTCGCGTGTCGCCAGCTCGGGCATGTGCACTGCTCTGGACTGACGAGAAACCAGATCAGGCGCTACCGGTGAGGTCGCGATGGCCTCTGTGGCGTCGCTGAGCCTAAATCGCACAGAAGATGGCCAACATCACCCCTCCCACGTTGCGCGCCCACCGCACAACGTCAGCACAGCGCTGGCTTCATTCAGGTTTTCAGGCGCCAGTGCTTCGAGATCGTGGGACATGACCACCACGTCGGCCAGCATGCCGACGGCTAGCCGCCCCTTGCGGTCTTCGCGAAATTCCAGCCACGCATTCATAGCCGTGTAGCTTTCAAGCGTGTCCAACAGGCTTTGCGTCTGATCTCGCCAGACCCCGCCCTTCACCGGAGCAACGGCTGAACGCATGTTCTCCATCACGTCGATGGGGATCACCGGCCAGTCGGTTGAAAACGTGACCGGCGCACCGGTGTCGCGAATGTCCTGCCAGGCGAAGGCCAGCGGGATCTGGCTGTCATGCAGGATGCTTGGCATCTCCGGCGTCGCGAAATAATGCCCGAACGGCGCATGACCTGGTTGAATTGAGGCCACCACGTCCAATTCGGCGAAACGCGGCAGGTCGTCGGCGTGCAGCACTTCGATATGTTCGATCCGGTGCCGTGCATCTCGACTCCCGTTCTTTGTGCGCGCGGCTTCGTACCCGTCCAGTGTGCGCCTGACGGCCAGATCGCCGATCGCGTGCGTGGCAATCTGGAGTCCCATGGCATCGGCAAGGATACAGGCCTGCGAGAAATGCTCGGGGTCGAACACGGCATCACCCGTGTGCGTTGTGCCCGGATACGGGTCGATCATCAGCGCTGTCTGGCTTTCGATCACGCCATCCATGAACATCTTGACGCGATTGCACCACACGTTTTCACCGTTGAACTGCTGCTGCATGTCGCGCGCTTCGTCAAACCGTTCAAGCGGATCAAAGCTCTTGTAGTGAAACGGCACTTCAGTCCGGCACAGCAGCGTGCCTTCGTCCTCCATTTCGGACAAAAGCTCTAGCTGGTAGAAGTTGCCGTCCATGTTGTGAAGCCCGGTGATTCCCTGGCGCGCGCAGTGCTTCATACCCTGCGCGATGGCCTGCTTGTCCCCCGATCTTTCCTGCGGTGTTGCCGTCGGTATCGGGTCGGCCCCGGTCACAAATCCGGCCAGATCGCGGCCCCCGTGCCGGGTCATCCGAAGAACCGGGGCAAAGGCTGAAGGTTCGCGCAACTCACCGGTTGCCATGCCGTCATCACCCATGACGATCAGCGCGCCCTGATCGACCGGTCCGCCGTGCAGGATGCCGGCTGCCTCTAGGGCAGGTGTGTTGGCCCAGATCGTGTGGTGATCCGGGGCGAACAGGGCAAGGGGCCGCCCCGGCAATACCCGGTCGAGCGCCTGCCGGGTCGTATTCCGTCCCTTGCCAAGAACATCGTAGGCCGCCTGTACGGCAAAGCAAATCGGCTCGTCCGGCTGTGCGTCGGCCCGGGCGCGCACTTTCTGCGTGAGCTCTGTTTCGTCCTCAACACCGTGAAGATCGAGGTAACCGAGTTCTGCGGATCCGGCGAAAAGATGTACATGACTGTCGATGAAACCCGGCAGAATCGTTGCGCCCTGTGCGTCGAAGATGCGCGTGGCCGGTCCGGCCAGTTCCCTGATCGTATCGGTGCTGCCCACGGCGCTTATCCGGTCGCCGGTAATGGCCAGCGCCTCGGCGCGTGGCTGGCGGGCATCGAAGGTGATTGCCTGTCCGTTCAAGATTATGAAATCCGGCGTCGGGCTCATCGTATGACCTTTCCTGGACAAATGGCTCCTGTGGAAAGCCTAGCGATGGCCTGTCGCGGCGTCCATTCCGCTGACGGGCAATTGTCTCACATGAGATCCGGACAAAAAAAGGCCCCGCATCCAGGGAGGGTTTGCGGGGCCAAGTCTGCAGCAGAGAAGGACGTTGCTGCTACAGGGTCTCCATCGACGTCGCACCACTCACATTGCGACGCCGCAAGTGCACCGGTGGGAACCTCCGGCACACCGCCTCTGGATGGAGGTCGGGGAGTCAACCGGGCCGGACGGGCCCGAAACAAGAATCGCTTTGCACGTCATGGCGCCGAGATTGGACGCACCACGTCACCGGGGCGTTAGTTGACGCAGGGTTTTGCAACGCACGGGCATTAAATCGTCGCGCACCGCATGACGCCCTGGAAAAGAAAATGCCTTCTAACTTTCTGTAATTATTATTAAAAATGTAAGATTATGTTTTTTAACGCTTCTTTAACGCGAGGATAGACGCAGACCTGACAGGGTTCGGGGCACGTTGGGACCACCTTGCGAGATGAGAAAGGAGAGTTTTCAGAAGTGACCTTTTTAGTTGCCATGCAAAACCGGCGCGCTGTGGCAAGCTATTTGCATCCCCAGACGATCATAAGTGAACGTAGCGAGTTTCTTATCGTAGCGCGGTCGGGTGGGAAAAATGACATTTTAAGTGTCTCCAATGCCGGCGCGTGCACTGGCCTCGAGGATGAAGCCCCCCAGGGTATGTCCCCGGAACTCGTCATGTGCGCAACGCTTATCTCGCAAGGCCCTGATGGGGGGGAAGTGTTTGTGATTGAGGAAGACAGACCAGACGGGATTGACCCGAAAGGACGGTTTGTCGGTGGTAACGGTTACTTTCATCTGACTCGGACAGACAGGGGACTGTCACTGAGTGGCGCGGCCCGGCTGAAACCCGGGCCGCGTACCGCGGCGGCTGCCAAACGGTGCATCCTGCTGGGCGAAAACGAGCCGGGCGCGACATTGCATTTTCGCGCGACCTACGTGCCTTGGCGCGACGAACTGCTGCCCATGAGCCCCCCAATTCACGGTGGCCCGGGCCACGGAGACCTGCCATGACCGCCATTCGTCAAGTCGCCTTTCCGGCTGTGCGGGATACAGGTTGCCAAGCGCAAACGCCTGCGCATAGTCTTGAAACGCTCTGCCTCGTGAAAACCGGAGCAAGCGACGGAATGGGCGGAGATGGGCCAATGGGCTGCGTTTCAGGACAGGATCAGGAGCGTTTAACCCTTTCGCTTGTCGGTAATTTTCGTCTTGACGATCCAGACGGACGCGAAATCCGGATTTCTGAAAAAAAGGGTCGGGTTCTGTTGGCAATGCTGGCCACGGCCCGGGATGCGCGCCGGTCGCGCGACTGGCTGAAGTCGCGTCTTTGGGAGCGGTCATTCGAAGATCAAGCCAGCAATTCGCTGCGACAATCCCTGCATGCGCTGCGCAAGACGCTTGAGCCCTTCAGTGATGCGCTTCAGGCCGATCATGAACACGTCTGGCTGACCGGGGTCGACATCGATTTTGCACCCGGCTGCGATGCCCGGGCTGTCTTTTTCGAGGATGCGCCGCGGCTGGACGAAGGGGGCGAAGACTGGCTACGCGAAGAACGCCAGGCGTTCGACGCCCGGGTCGAGGACGCACGCAGCGCAATGGTTGATCCGGGGGTGACACCGGCGCGCATTGCGCCCGTGGCAGAGCAGACCCGCGCATGCGTGCTGGTCGGCAACCCGGTGATCATTGCGGATGACACGTTGGCAGAAGTCGTTGCCGAACGTCTGACAAACGCAATCGCGTCGACATTTCGCCACAACGGATACCTCGAAACCTACGATCTGCGGGACATGGAAAACAACCAGCTGGCCGGGCGTCAGGCTGAAAGTGTCCTGTGTCCGCCCGTGCTGGTCGAAACCCGCCTGTCGCTTCTGGCGCGTGATCTTCAGATCACCATACTGGCGCGCGTTCCGGCCACCGGAAAGGTTGTCTGGACATCGTCCATCGGCTCGGACTGGGATACCGCCTTGTCGATTTCCTCGCAGACGCTGGACGAATTCGTGATGGGAGCAGTCGACTCGATCGAAGCGGTTGTGATGCGTCAGCAGGGGCTTTCGATGCGCCCGACGCTCTATACCGCCGTTCATCAACTCTTTGCCCTGTCACGTGACGGGATTGTCGATGCCCGTGATATTCTTGGTCACTTCGATGGAGAAAGCTATTCGGCGAATGCGCAGGCATGGCGCGCGCTGGCCACGACGTTGCTGCTTGGTGAAAGCCATGACCCCAGTCAGGACGCAATGTCCGAAGCGCACCATTTGCTGACCAGAGCGCTGGAGGCAGAGCCGTCAAATGCGGTCGTGCTGGCCATCGCCGGGCATGTGGCCGGCTTCGTGCGGCGTGATGTGCCAGAGGGGCGGCGTCTGCTGGCCGAAAGCCGGCGTTCGCTGCCCAATCTGGCATTCGGATGGGACGCCACAGCCATGAATGCGGTCTATTCAGGGGATCTGAAATTGGCGCGCGACGCTGCGGACGTGGCGCGGCGGCTCGGGCGCTACAGCCCCTACAGGTTCTACTACGACGCGTCCGCGGCCATCGTTGCCACGCTTGAAGGACGCCACGACGACGCCATAGCACTTGGTGAAATGGTGCTTGCCAAACGGCCGGATTTCCTGCCCGTCATGCGGCATCTGGTGGCCAGTTACGCCTTGCTGGATCGCGGGGCTGATGCGCACGCGGTCTTTGCCCGGCTGCGCGAGCTTGATCCTGCCTTTGGTACCGAAGAAATGCTTTCGCCCTCCTATGTGCTGCCGGCCGCGCGCAGCGTCGAGGTCATCACGGAGGGGCTTAAGAAAATCGAACTTCTTGATTTCAAACCGGCCTGAGCGCGGAACGGCGTTCGCGGAAAATGTATTTTGCGCGGGTCCGCTTCGCCCCGCAGAACCGACAGGGACAGAACCATGACCAAGACAAAAACCAAAACGAAGACAAAGACCAAGACGAAAACCAAGACCAAAACCAAGACCAAGACGAAAACCAAGTCGTCGGTTCTGGTCTCCGGCGCGTGGACGGTGCGGGATGACCGGTATCGCAGGGATCTTTATCTGCGCCTGCCGCATATCACCGGGCTGTTGAACACGCATGATATTCCGGGTGCGCCCGCCTACGACGGAGATGTGGTGCGCGAAGAGATAAATGCGCTTCTGGTCAAGCAGGCTGATCCTGAGCGCAAGGACAGGCAGCCCGAAATCATCGCTGAAATCGACGACATCATTCAGCCGTTTCTGGACATTTTCGAGGATGCAGGCGGCGCCCCTGCAAGCCTTGTCCGGCTTCTGGCGCAACTGGAAAACGCGGGTCTTGCCCTTGCGTCCATCTACAAGGAACGCTTCGACCGCCCCCGGCCTCATGTTGTGGATCACGGAATTGACCCGATGATCGACGTGCCGAACCATGCCGCGTATCCAAGCGGTCATGCGACGCAATCGGCGCTTCTGGCGCACGGGATGGCAGAGGTGTTTGCCCATGACCCCGGTGTTGTGGCCGAGGCCTTTGACGTGGCTGTGCGCATTCGCGAGAATCGTGAATGGGCGGGGGTGCACTATGCGTCGGACGGCACGTCCGGAGCGGCGATCGCAGAGGGGGCCTTTACCGATCTGCGAGAGATCTTTGACGAGCTCTTTGTCGAGGCTATCCGCGATGTTCAGGGCTACGACGCCGGTCCATCGCCCTATCTCGGCACCGGGCCACTGCCCGAGCGGCGCCCCCATAGACCTGACCCTGTCCCGCTTGATCAGTGGTCGCTTGACAGGCTCGAAATCGGCACGACCGGCGTGCCTCTGGACTCAGGTGGTCTGGGTGTCACAGTGGGTCTGGTCGACGGTCCGATCGATATCACGCATCCGGTCTTTGAGCGTGGAGAGGATCACGCCATCGACAAGGCGCTTGCCGAGACGCAGGATCCGGCCGCGTGGGCCGCATCCGATCGCGCGATCAATGTGGACTACGGGCACTACAACGACGGCAGGTTTGCCTTTTCTTCAAAGGGCAATGGCCACGCGACGGCGATGGGCGGTCTGATTGCCGGAACACCGACCGATGAGGTGGTGTTTTACGGAACGGCGCCGCAGGCCAAGCTGATTGCGGCACGCGTGACAACGCGGCTTGACGACAGTCATGACAACCGCATGGCCGTGGCAGAAGCGATCCTGCGCATGACATTCGGGGCCACGCCAGCAGACGTTCTGCTGATTGGCCCGCCCTTTGTGCGCCCGGCAGACGATGCCTATCCCGGGTCCTGGGAAAAGCCGGACGCGAACTCTGCGTTCTCGGATAAACCCTGTGATCCTCTGGCTCTCGCGATTTTGCTGGGCAGCATGAAGATCCCCATGATCATTCCATCGGGAAATGACGGGACCAACAAGATTTCTTATCCCGGTGCGCCGGAAGATTTCGAGGCGGTCCGCGCTGCTCTGGCTCAGGACAAGGGCAAGACCTGGATCGCGAACATGTTGAATGAGATCGGCGTTGACGTGCCGCAAGCCACGCTTGACGCCGCGACGGCGCTCGGGGTCGGTCCGAAGGGAGATCCATTTGTCGGGACCGGGATCATTGTCGTCGGGTCTGCAAAACTGCAGGATCCCTCCCGACGCGACTCCGAACTTGTGCCCGCGCAGTACAGTCAGCACGGCGAGGGCTTGTGTTTCCTGTGTCCGAGCGATCGCGACGAAACCCCCGGCGCACCGCGCGATCCGGATGCACGACACAAGTTCAACTACATCCCCGCAGCCGACATTCTCGGCCACGGTGGATACGCGGAAGATCCCGCCAGCCTGTTCTCGCATCAGGGCGGTGAGTACGGGTTCGGGGGCACATCGGCTGCCTCTGCGCAAGCCGCGGGCGTGGTGGCGCGTCTGATTGAAAAACGTCGCGATGCAGAGATGTCCGTCACCGGCCCCGCGCTGCGTGCCACGATCGCCGAACGTCTGGGTGGCAAGCACAACGTGCTGACCGGTTATGGCAAGCTGACGGCGACCGCGCTTCTTTTGTGACGCTCGTGCGGTTTGCGCAATGCCGCCAAATACTCTGATGTTGCCCGCACGCGCCCTTAAACGATGTTTAAGGACTTGGCGAAATGTTTGCGCCGGTGCAGGGCACTGCCTGGCCCGCGGGTGTCCGCCCGTCCGCGGCGTCGAAGGTCTGCAAAATGCCGCGCCGATCCGTCAGTCACGCGCCCCCGTGGCTGACCGGTTTCGTCGAAAATTCACCCGCCGACAGCGTGGATTTTCTTAAATTGCAACGCAGAATTTGCACGGGCTTTCGCGATGGTCGCCCCGATGATAAGCCGTGGTTAACGCAATGCAACGACAGTGCCGGTGAACGAATGACGCAATTCGTGCGGTGGCGCAGCATGGCCTGCCGCATGCTCATGACCAATCGGGAACGGGATGTGTGGCGGCGAAGATCCATTTCCATGACACGCGACTGTCAGATCGTCTTTGGCGCAGGTATGTTGTCGCGCTCGTGGCCATTGCGGCGCTGATCCTTTCGCATCATCTGATCAGTGTGCGGGCCATAAACATGGGTTCCCAGGACGAAGAGCTTATCAACATAAGCGGCCGCCAGCGGATGCTCAGCCAGCGCATTCTGCTGTTTGCGGGTCAATTTGCAGAGACCGGTCAGGCGCAGGACGCTCAAAAGCTGGAACATGCGGTCGATCTGTTTGAAAACGCGCATGAAAGACTGCTGGGCGCCTTCGGAGGAAACGACCGGCTGCGATTCATCTATCGGCCCGGTGAGCCGATCGGTTTGGACGCGATGAGCCGCATATTCGTCAGGGACGCGCGCGCTGTCCTGGCCAGCGGTGCGGATCGGGAGACCGCACAGCGGCATGCCTCGGCATTGAAGCTTCTCGGTGCCGATACCCTGCTTGAGACGCTGGACAATGCCGTGACGGGTTTCGAAATGCGTGCAAACGACCGTACCAAGCGGCTGAAGCAGATCCAGCTAGTCGCGTTCGTGTCCTCGCTTCTTGTCATCCTTGCAGAACTGTTGCTGATCTTCCTGCCCCTGCATCGCTGGATCATGAGAACCATAGGCCGGCTGAATCGCGAGGCGAACCATGACGCGCTTACGGGACTGCTGAACCGCAAGCGCTTTGCCGAGCTGATGCAGGAGATGTTCGCGAAGCAGGGGCCGGACAGTACACTTGCCGTTGTCGCGATGGATCTGGATGGCTTTAAGGCGGTCAACGATGCGTTGGGCCATCCGGCCGGAGACGAACTTTTGCAGCGGGTCGCGGACATGCTTCGGGCACAGGCCCGGTGTCTCAATGCGGTTGAGCCTCCGTTTCTGGCCCGTATGGGCGGAGACGAATTCATGATGGCATGTCTTCTGCCCGCGCAGGAGGCGTTTTCAGCCGTCGAAGGGTTTGGCGGGTGCATGCTCGACAATCTTGAGCAGCCGATCGCGCTGCATGCCTCGGATTCCGGTGCGAGCTGCCTTGTTGGCATGAGCATGGGCGTATCCTTCTCTGACGACGCCGGAGGCTCGGTCGGCAGATTGCTTTCGGATGCCGACATTGCGCTTTACACTTCAAAGGAACGTGGCAAGGGGCGTCTGACGCGCTTTCATGCGGCGTTGCGGGCAACAGCCGAGCAGAGGCTGCAATTGGAAACCGACCTTCGGCGCGCTGCGATCAATGGCGAGTTCCATCCGTTTTTCCAACCACAGGTCGATCTGAAAACCGGTCGTTTTGTCGGTTTCGAGGTGCTCGCCAGATGGAAGCACCCGACCAGAGGGTTGCTCGGCCCTGATCAGTTCGCTGAAGACGCCGAAAAAATCGGTGTGTTGGACATGATCGAAGCGTCGCTCATCTTGCTTGCGCTTGAGGCGATGAAGGGGCTGCGCGATGATGGCTTTGGCGTCCCGCGTGTGTTTCTCAATGTATCGGCCCAGACCCTGCGCGATGCGGAGTTCGTTGAAAACCTGCTCAGCACGGTGTCAATGTTCTGTCTGCCGACATCTTCGATTGGAATTGAAATATCCGAAACCGTCGTGATCGAAGGGATCGATGACCCGGCCTATCGGTCCATTCAAAGACTGTCGCAATCGGGGTTTGCCACGGTTCTGGATGACTTTGGAACGGGATTTGCCTCGCTTTCCGGATTGTCCGGTCTGGATCTTCACAGTGTGAAGATGGATCAATCCCTGGTCGCGCAGATCTCGGACCCCCGGATGTCCAAGGCGCTCCGCGCCTCTGTCGCCATGGGCAAGAGCATGGGACTGTCGGTTTGTGCGGAAGGCATCGAAACGTCCGAAACGCTCGATGTGCTGCGCATGATGGGGTGCGATCAAGGTCAGGGCCCGGTGATCGGTCCGCTTGTGGACATCACCGGTGCGCGTGACTGGCTTTCGCACAGGCCCGCGGGACATGACGTGGTGCCATTCCAGCAGACGTCGCGCAGCTGACGGATATCGCCGGGTCAAGTGATGCGGCCGGCGCGCTCTTTGAACCTGTCCCGGGCGCGTGACACGCCCTTGGACTGGCCGCCATTGTATTCGCCTGCGTGTGACGGCATCCTTGTGATGGACCAACCTGACGGATGCTGTCGGTACCGGAGGGCAAATGCGCGTATTCCATTCCGAATATCACAAGGATCACTTTCCCGCCGGAGAGTTGTCCGGTGGCCGGTTCGTGACGCCCTTCGAACGGCCCAGCCGCATAGACAATATCCTGAACAGGCTGAACCAGCGCGGGTTCGACGATATCGTGGCCCCAACGCCCCCTGACATGGATCGGATCGGCGCGCTCTGCACACCTGACTATCTGACATTCCTCAAGACCGCGTGGAACGACTGGCAGGCGATGGGATACGCCGGTGATGTGATCGCCACGTCGTTTCCGGCGCGCCGGATGCGTACGGGTCATCCGCCCGACACCGTTGAGGGAAAGGCCGCGTATTATGCGCTGTCCACCGAGTCCGCGATCACAGCCGGCACCTGGAACGCAGCACTGTGGTCGGCCGCATGCGCCCAGTCCGCTGTCGCGCATGTAAAGGCCGGTGCCTCCTCGGCGTTCGCATTGTGTCGTCCACCCGGTCATCACGCGACGGCGGACATGTACGGCGGATACTGCTTTCTCAATAACGCCGCGCTCGCGGCAGAGGCGTTCCGCACGGGGGGCGCGCGGCGTGTTGCGATTGTGGACATCGATTTTCATCACGGCAACGGCACACAGGACATATTTTACAACCGGGGCGACGTGTTCTTTGCCTCTTTGCATGGCGCGCCAGAGCAGATGTTCCCGTATTTCCTGGGGTTTGCAGATGAGCGCGGCGCAGGCACGGGCGAAGGCGGCAACGCGAATTACCCGATGCCGCCGGGAACGCGCTATGGCGACTGGGGCAGGGCGCTTGACGATGCGCTTTCGAAAGTAGTCGCTTTCGGCCCGGAAGCTCTGGTGATTTCGCTGGGCGTGGATGCCTACAAGGATGACCCGATCAGCTTTTTCGAGTTGGAAAGTACCGATTTTCTGCGCGCGGGCGCGCGGCTTGGTGCGTTGGCCGTCCCGACCGTTTTGTGCATGGAAGGCGGCTACGCCATCGAGCAGGTGGGTGTGAACACGGTCAATGTGCTTGAAGGTTTCCTGAATGCGTGAAACCAACTGTCCCAATGCCCGGCCTCCTGCGCAGAGGTGCTGCGGCAGGGATGTTGCCTACCTCATGCGCTGCAGACAGACACCCGGGCTCTGACCCCATCCAGTCTTGGAAAGGAAACAGCATGGACGCGATCAAATCCACGGACCGTACGGTTGCCAACATCAAAACCGGCGTGTTTGAGCCGTTCTTGAATGATGATGGCACGGAGGACGGCGAAGTGCTGCAGGTCAACGGAGGACGACCGGGATACGGGTTTCATGTCTACAGGATGAAACCGGGCATGACGACGATTGCGCATACGCATCGCGGTGACGAAGAGTTTTTCGTGATCGAAGGCGATTTGCGCGATCACGACGGCTATGTTTACAAACCCGGTGATATCGTTTGTCTGACCTCCGGAACCACGCACAATTCCTACTCCGAAACGGGTTGCACGCTGGTCGTGATGTTCCGCGGAGAAGACGAGAACTGAACTGCCTTGACCGCGCGCGGGCCGCGCAAAGGGCGCGATCTGTTTCCGGTCCGGCGTGTCCGCATCTCGCGACGCCGCGCGATCCTACCGGAGTAGGCGAAACGCATTACAGGTCGGAAGGAAGATCGATCTCGGGCAGTCCATCGACAGCGCTCTTGAGCGCGGTCCCCCACATGTCGGACAACTGGCTGAAATAGGGATCATCCACTTCGAAGCGCAGCGACGGACCCAGCGTCAACTGACCTTCGTGGTAAATCTGCAGATCCAGCGGCGGACCCACCGAAAGGTTGGCCTTGATCGTCGAGTCAAAGCTGAGAATCAGCAGCTTTAGAGCGGATTCAAAACTCATTTTCGGGTCATAGGCCCGCACCAGGATCGGACGGCCATACTTTGTCTCGCCGATCTGGAAAAAAGGTGTCTCCTGGCCGGCTTCGATGAAGTTTCCTTCGGGGTATATCAGAAACAGGCGGGTCACACTGTCCGCGATCTGACCACCAAGAATGATGGTTCCGTTAAAGGCGCTGTCGGCCCGCTCTCCGGTGTCTGCCTGATCGGCAATCACCTCTTTCAGCGTGTTCGCGACCGTCCTTGCCACCTGAAACATGGAGGGGGCGCTTAAAATCGAGGGCATCCTGTCCGAAGGTGCCTTGGTGCGTTCCTCCAGCAGACTGACAACCGCTTGTGTCGTGGCCAGATTGCCCGCGGTCATCAGTGAAATGACGCGCTCTCCGGGCACTTCCCAGGAGTGCATCTTGCGGAACACAGATATGTTGTCGAGCCCTGCATTCGTCCGGGTGTCTGACATGAAGATCAGCCCTTGCTCGAGCCGCATGCCAACGCAATATGTCATGGCCGTTCCTTACTGTTGCGCCACTTTTACCGATACTGACAGGTTCTCTGATGCGCCACCCACCCGGACGCCACGGGTCGGCGCGGCCTCGTCATAGTCAAGGCCGGTCGCCACGCGCACATATCGCATATCAGGTGAAATACCGTTCGATACATCAAACCCGACCCATCCCAGATTATCCAGGTGCGCTTCGGCCCAGGCGTGGGTCGCCTCCTGATCCGTGCGATCCTCCATCATCAGAAAACCGGAGACATAGCGCGCAGGACGGCCCATCAATCGCGCGCAGGTAATGAAAATATGCGCATGATCCTGACATACACCCTTGCCTGCCGAGATGGCCTCTTCGGCACTCCAGCCCGGTTCGGAAACTCCGATTTCATATGTCACACGATCCGCGATGATCGACGACAGGCTGTGCATCTGCGCCAGCGTTTCACCCTCGGGCACATCCGCCACAATCGCGCGGCACCCCCTGCCGGGTCTGGTCAGGGGGGTTTGCCGTTCGTACAGCCAGAGCGGAGCAGGTCCCGAATGCGGTCCGACAATCCCGTGCGTGTCGGTCATCTCAACTTCGCCTTCGCTGCGAATGATCAGTTCCTCGATATCCGGCTGCAGACTGATCAGTTCCACCCGGTTGCGATGAAAATCCTCAAACGCCAATTCGTGCGTCCCGCCCGCCAGGCTGGTGTTCCAGGACAGAACATTCTGTGCCCGGTAGGATTTCGGCGTCTTGCGCAGTTGCTGGAGCCCATAGGTCACCGGGCCTTCGAACTGATAGCGCGTCGTGTGGGAAATCTTGAGGATCATGGCGTCACGCAAAAAACCTGTAGTCGACTTCAATCTGATGACCAAGCTCGTACAGCGCGGACACGATATCCTGAATGTACTGATGCAGTCCGTATTCGAATATTGCGTCGACGTCATGCGACATAAAGCGCCGGCACAGCCCGTCGGCCATGCCGAAGGACGCGGGGCGCGCACCGTAATCGGTTGCAAGATATCCAAGGTTGTCGCGCAGCTTTGAGCAACAGAAGTTGAGGCTGCGCGGCATTCTGAGATCGAGAATAAGGAAGGTGGTGATATCGCGAGGACGGACCTTCTGGCCGTATACCTTGCGATAGCCGCTTTCCCCGCTGACAGATCGCAGGATCGTGCCCCATTGCACGTTGTCGAGTTGCGAACCCACCGGCGCGGACGTCGGCAGCAGGACATAGTATTTCGTGTCGAGGATACGGGCGGTGTTGTCTGCACGTTCCAGAAAGGTGCCAAGCCGCGCAAAATCGTACATGTCATTGCGCAACATGGTTCCGTGGGT
This sequence comes from Pseudomonadota bacterium, assembly GCA_039028815.1. GTDB lineage: Bacteria > Pseudomonadota > Alphaproteobacteria > Rhodobacterales > Rhodobacteraceae > Roseovarius. Next base: position 12,477 of record JBCCHI010000002.1, on the reverse strand, counting down.
TGCGCCACGCACCAGGGCAGTCCGCTGCCGCACCAGGCCCAGAACTGATGGCAGATCGCGCTCGTTCACCTTGCGTGTCAGGGCCTGTTTGACGTCAATGTAGCAGCCATTCATGGCGGACCAGACCTCGGCGGTGAGCGCGGTGCGCACCATTCTGGCGTTCAGCCGCGCGGCCTCTATCGCGGACCGTACCGAAGACGGATTGTCCGGATCGCGCAGCATCCAGTCGATGGCCGTGTCCTTGCTCACCTCGCTGTGTTTGTCGCTGTACCCGGCATTCGCCCCTGTGGTCTGAAGAACCGGCATCCAGTCGTCTTCCGCCGCTCCCGTGCGCGTCAGAGAGATGCGCTGACCCGTTTCGATCAAACGCGCGTTGTTTTCTGCCCGCTCCAGATAGCGGTACATCCAGAATAGGCCGTTTCCCGTCTTGCCCAGCATCGCGGTGTGCAGCTCCTGCCTTAGTCGTCCAATACCCAGGTGTCTTTCGTCCCGCCCCCCTGAGAGGAATTGACGACAAGGGATCCTTTCTTCATCGCAACACGGGTCAGCCCGCCCGGCGTGATACGGATGCCCGCCGGACTGACCAGCACGAACGGGCGCAGGTCCACATGTCGCGGTGCCAGACCGGACCGCGTGAAGATGGGCACGGTCGACAGCGACAATGTCGGTTGGGCGATGTAATTTCCCGGACGCGCGTTCAGTTTCCTGCGAAACGCCTCAATCTCCCGCTTGGAGGCGGCGGGCCCGACCAGCATGCCGTAGCCGCCTGAGCCGTGAACCTCTTTCACCACCAGTTCTGCAAGATGATCAAGCACATAAGACAATGCGTCCGGTTCAGAACATCTCCAGGTTGGTACGTTCTTCAGGATCGCCTTTTCGCCTGTGTAAAACTCCACAATGTCAGGCATGTAGCTGTAAATTGCCTTGTCGTCGGCAATGCCCGTGCCCGGCGCATTGGCCAGCGTGACGCCTCCTGCGCGGTAGACGTCAAAAATGCCGGGCACGCCGAGCGTACTGTCGGGGCGAAAATTCAGCGGATCCAGAAAATCATCATCCACACGCCGGTAGAGTACGTCGATGGGCTGGTAGCCCCGCGTCGTCCGCATGGCAAGCTGGCCGTCCACAACGCGCAGGTCATGACCTTCGACCAGCTCAACCCCCATCTGGTTGGCGAGAAAGGAATGTTCGAAATAGGCAGAATTGAATATCCCGGGTGTGAGCAGAGCGACCGTCGGCGTTCCCTTGGTGTTCTGCGGTGCGCAGGCGGCCAGTGACTGCAACAACCGGGTCGGGTAGTTCGATACATTGCAGACGTTCTCGCGCGCGAAAAGTTCGGGAAACATGCGCAACATGGTTTCGCGGTTTTCGAGCATGTAGCTGACGCCGGACGGCGTACGCGCATTGTCTTCGAGTACAAAGAACTCGTCCTCGCCCGTGCGCACAAGGTCGATTCCGACAATATGGGTATAGACACCGCCCGGCGGCGAAACTCCCATCATCTGGGGCAGAAAGGCAAGATTGCGTTCGATCATCTCGACCGGCACGCGTCCGGCGCGCAGAATTTCCTGTCGGTGATAGATGTCATGCAGGAACGCGTTGATCGCAACAACGCGCTGTTCGATGCCCCGCGATAGTCTTTGCCATTCGCGCCCGGAAATAACGCGTGGCACGATGTCAAAGGGGATCAGACGTTCCTCGGCATCTTCGCTGCCGTAGACGTTGAACGTGATCCCCGTCAGGCGAAAGACCTCTTCCGCCTCCCGCTGTTTGGCGCGCAGGCGCGCGGGATCTTCCTGTTCGAACCATTTGTGAAAGGCGGCATACGGACGGCGCAGGGCGTCGTCATGTCCCAGCATTTCGTCAAAGAAAGATTTTTGCGCCATACGGACAGTTTAGATGCCTCGTCAAATGGTTCAATCGTTTTGCACACTGACGCCGTCATGGGTTGCGAACATCAGAACCCACCTGCGTATGCCGTCCCGCCACCGGTGCCGGAGATACGGGTTTTTGCGGCATACCGCAGGCGCTGCCTTGTGTCCTTGCATCCTTGACGTGCTGCACCAGACCGACATGCGACAGGTGCGCGGATGTCCCTGGCCTGTCAGAGCAGAGACTTCAGGCCGGCACGCCGCGGTTCGTGATTTCACGCTCGGTCCTGTCCGCAGCTCCGTGCGCGCCCGCGTCTCTGGTATGCCTGCGCCGCGCAATCAGCGCGAAGGCTGGCGGCGTAAAGAAGAATGAGATGACCGTGGACAGAAGCACACCACCCGCGATCGCCACGGCGAACGGAGGCCAGAAGCCGCCGCCTTCCAGAATGAGCGGCAGAAAGCCACCAAAGGTCGTCACCGTGGTGGAAACGATGTGGCGGCTGGATGCGGTCACGACACGCGCCATCGCATTTCGGTCTCCCGCTGCGGCGTCCGGGTCCTGTTGCAGCGCGGTCAGGATGATGATCGTCGCGTTGATCGACACACCGATCGAGCCGATGACACCGATGATGGCGTTGATACCAAACGGAAACTGAAGGATCGCCAGAGACAGAATCGACAATCCGGCCGACAGAACGCAGACACACAGCGCCACCGCCGTCAGTCGGAAGGAATTGAAGGTCAGAGCGATTGTTGCCACGGTCAGCATCACGATCAGACCGACAGAGGCCATCAGATTGCCCACCGTGTTCGATCTGGCATCGCTGTCACCGCCAAGTTCAAGACTATAGCCTGGCGGCATGGCAAAGCCGCGTCTGTCCAGCTCTTCGAGCACATCCTGCAACGCTTCTTCCGGCAACACGCCGGGCAGGATGAAAGCCTGAATCGTATTTTCGCGAATCCCGTCCGTGCGTGTGATCACGCTTTCGGCGGGTTCCAGAACCGGGTGGGCCAGTTCTGACAGCGGCACCGCCGGAAATGCGCCCGAGGCCGACACCGCCTGCGCGCCGGGCAGAACAACCGGCATCGTCGCAAGGGCCGAGAGATCATTGCGCAACCCTTCGCCCATTCTGACGCGGACCTGCAACTGCTCGGTGCCCTCGACCATCGAGCCGCCGGTCTGTCCGACCAGCGCGGCATCGAGTTGCGCGGCAAGATCGGCCACATCCAGACCAAGAAGCCGGGCTTTCACGTCGTCGATTTCGAAACGCAGTCGGGGCGCGCCGCCACTCACGCTGGCGCGGGCCTGTGTGACAAGCCCCAGATCGGCCATGATCGCACGAACATCATCGCCCAGACCGCGCAGCGTTGCAATGTCCTGTCCCCTGATCTTGATCTCAACGGGGGCATTCACGGGCGGTCCCTGAACCAGATCGCGCACGATGATCTGTGCCTGCGGAAACTGCGCGTCCAGCCTGCGCTGCAGCTCCGGCACCAGCCGTGCTGCATCGGCGTCGGTCAGCGTCGTGACCATCCCCTGGGCAAAACCGGGCTCCTGCGAGCGGTTGCCCACGATGTTGTAGTAGAAGGCCGGACCGGAGTGGCCAATGGTCCAGTACAGCGTGGATACACCGTCGTCGCTGCGGATGATCTCGTCGATCTCAAGCAGGACACGGCTTGTGTCGCCTATGGCACTGCCCGGCGGCATGTCGATTTCGAGGTAAAACTGATCGCGCTCGACGCCGGGAAAGAATTGCGCGGTGAGCGTTGGAAAGGCGGCAAAACCCATCACCGGCAGCACGAGGGCCAGCGCGACAGAGCGCAGCGGGTTGTATACGGCAAGCCTAATTGTGGTTTCGAACAGTCGGCCCAGACCGGGCCAGCTGACCCCGCGGCTCAGCAGGGTTCCTGCATCCCGTGACGGCAACATCCAGCCTGCAAGGGCGGGCGTCACGGTCAGGGCCACGATCAGTGACCAGATCAGCATCAGGACCACGGCAATCGCGATCGAGCCCACGAAATCCCCTGCGGGGCCGGGCAGCAGGATCATCGGCGTAAAGGCCAGCGCGGTCGTCACTGTCGAGGCCAGAAGCGGCGCGGCCAGCCGGCGCACGGATTGACCGACGGCCGCCTCTCGTGTCGCGCCGGCCTGCAGTCTGCGGCGCACCTCGTCGGTCATCACGATGGCGGCGTCGACCAGCAGGCCAAGGGCCACGATAAGCCCCGTGACCGACATCTGGTGGATGGGCAGGCCGATAAAGTTCATCGTCGCAAGCGTGGCCAGAGACACAACCGGCAGAACCAGCGCGACGATGGTCGCGGCCCGCAGACCAAGCGTGACCAGAAGAACCAGAACGACCAGTGTCACGCCGATGGCCATGTTGCCGCCGACCTCATTGAGGCGGTCAAGCGTATAGACGCTCTGGTCAAACAGGAGCGTTTCATGCACGCCCAAGGGCACAAGTGCCGCGCCCGACGCCAGTTCGTCCCGCAAAAAGCCCATCCAGGTGTCGATCTGAACGCCATCCTGCGCAAGCACGCCAAGCAGAATTGCCGGATGCCCATTGGCATAGGCCAGTTCGGTGGCGGGTTCGCGCGGGCCGCGGTCAATCTGCGCGACGTCCGCAAGCGTTACGGTGCCTCCCTGTGCAGTTTCACGCAGCACGATATCTCGCAAACGATCCAGAGTTTCGAACGCGCCGCTGACAGTAACACCCAGATCCACATCTCCCTGAATGCGACCTGCCTGGACCTTGCCGTCGGCTTCGGCGACACGCAGTGCAACTTCGCGCGCGGTCAGTCCAAGCGCGGCCGCGCGCGTCGGATCAAGACTGATCAGCACCTCCTCTTCGGGCAAGCCGAAGAAATCGACCGCCCGTGTCGCGGGAATGGATCGCAGGCGATCTCCCAGGGCTTCGGCATGACGGGAAAGCACGGACAAGGACATTTCGGGCGCGTCGGAGGACACGGATATCACTGCGGAATAGGCAGAGATGCCCTCGGAATCGAAGTCCGGCGCCAGAGCACCCGGTGGGAACCTGCGCCGGGCATCTGCAACTGCGTCGCGCGCTTCGGACCAGACCTGTTCGATCGTGTCCTCATCCAGTGTTTCAAGCAGTTCGACCGACACCACCGACACGCCGGACCGCGAGACCGACGTGATCTCGTCCACTTCCGCGATGCGGCGCAACTCTTGCTCGATTTCGGTCGTCACCAGGGCTTCGACCCGTTCCGGGTCTGCGCCGGGAAACTGGGTCGTGACCGTGGCAAAGAGGTTCGTGATTGTCGGATCCTCCTGCCGCCCGAGCGACAGAAAGGAAGAAAGGCCCGCGGAGATCAGAACAAGCAGGATAAGTGCGACGAGGCGGGGCTGTCGAAAGGTGAGGCTTTCCATGACACGTCCAGAGGTTTGGAGGCTCAAATCAGGAGTTTGGCGCCAGAGTTACAGTCTGGCCGGTCGTCACGCGTTGCGGTCCGGCCTTGATCAGAAGTGTTCCTGCCGGGATGGCGGACCGGACATAAACGCGGTCCGTTTCGGCATGCATCACCTCTACCGGCGCCGCACGCACGATCATCGCGTCGTCGACGGTCAGCACCGTCCATTGCCCGCGCACGCCTTCCTTGAGCGCCGTCACTGGAAGCCAGAAACCGCGTTCGCGAATTCGCTGTTCCAGCACAAGTCGCGCGGTCTGACCAAACGCCACATCGGTCTGGTCCTCCAGCGCGAACAGTGCGAACCGGGTGCGCGTGACCGGATCGACATCCGGGCGCAGCGTCAGAAGACGTGCGCTGTAGCGCGTGCCACCGATGTCGATTTCGGCGTTTTGCAGATCGTCACCTATGCGATCGAGTGGCAGACCCACGCGAAACTGCGGTGCGCCGGTTTCTACCAGTTGCACGACAGGCTGACCCGGGCCAAGGCTTTCGCCGCCATCAACAAGGCGCGCGGTAATCCGGCCGTCAAACGGTGCGCGCAGGACGGACTTTTCAAGCTGGATGTCGACGCTGCGCACGGAGGCAGTCAGCTCTGCGGCCCGTGCCCGCAGCTCGTCCCGGCGGGCCAGTGATTCATCAAGCCGTGCCTCGCTGGCGAACCCGCTCTGACTGAGTGACATGTTGCGCGTCACGGACTTCTCGGCAAACTCCAGCTGGGCCGCCGTTGCCGCCTGCGATGCCTTGAGCCGCGCCCGCTCTGCGTCCAGCAATGCTGTGTCGAGCGTCGCCAGAACGTCGCCTTCGCGAATATCGTCACCTTCGTCCACTGCGATCGCCGCCAGTTGACCCGACAGTTCGAAGGACGCGTGCACCAGTCTTTGTGCTTCGATCTGGCCAACAAAGCCACGCTGGACCACAAAATCTGTCTGATACCGCAAAGGCCGCGCAGTAACCGGTGTCGCAGGCGCCGAAACCTCGTGGGCCGACGCATTCGCCCGTCGTTCCAGTTCTCCGGCGCCGAGATAGACAAGCATAGCTGCCCCGCCGGCGACCAGCACAGTAAGACCAAATCTTCCGACCGTCCGGCACAGATCCGAAAACGTGCCCCTGACAGTATTGGAAGAGGTCTCTTTCACCTTGTCCGGCATAGTATCAACCTGCTCTGACCACTTTTAAGTTAGATCATCTAACATATGTTAGAATCTCTTACTTTGACAAGGGGTATTGCATCTGCGATGAGTAAAAATATGACGGGTATGCAAAAAACGGCCGATGCGCCTGGCGCAGTGCGCAAAGAACGGTACCACCACGGAGACTTGCGCGCCGGTCTGATCGAGGCCACGCGACGTCTGGTCGAGGAAAAGGGCGCCGCCAACTTTTCGGTTTCCGAGGCGTGCCGGCTGTCGGGTGTCTCGACGGCTGCGCCCTACAAGCACTTTCGCGACCGCAACGACATGCTTGTTGCGATGGTGATCGAGGGCATGGTGCGCCACCGCGACAGGATGATGTCGGCAATCCGTGATTTACCTCCCGGTTCGCCTTTGCGGATAAAGGCGCTCGGTCAGGAATATGTCGATTTTGCGCTGAACGAACCGGGGGTTTTTCGGCTCAAGTTCGGGGGGTTCACGGATCGTCTGGAAGACCCGCGTCTTGAGGAAATCGGCCATGCGACATTTGACATGGTTCTGCGCGAAGTGGCCGATTGCCTGGGCGAGCCTGAGGTGACCGCAGACGTGCGCAGGCGGGGGTTCATGTTGTGGAGTTTTGTTCACGGATTGTCGTTCCTGCTGCATGATCAAAAACTGTCCGATATGGGTGGTGATATTGATCTCGATTTTCTTCTGGGTGATGTGGCTGAACGTATTCTGAACGATGTGTCGAGGACGCATCGCACCTGAACGCCGGATACCGGGGAAACCGCGCTTCTTGTCGCGGAGATCAAAAAGGTCTTGTGGCCTGCTATCGCACGGTGAAAACTGGTAAAACCGCGCAAACTTGCGCCCCATTGTCTCAAACTGGGAGGAGAGACCATGAAAACTGTATCTGCCGTGATTGCGGCGGTTGCGCTCACCGTGTCCGCCGGCGTCGTTCATGCCGCCTGTGATGACGGAGAGGTTGTCGTAAAATTCAGCCACGTCACCAACACCGACAAACACCCCAAGGGGATTGCAGCGTCGTTGCTGGAGCAGCGCGTGAACGATGAAATGAACGGCACGATGTGCATGGAGGTCTATCCGAACTCCACGCTTTACAACGACAATAAAGTGCTTGAAGCCCTTCTTCAGGGGGATGTCCAACTGGCGGCACCTTCGCTGTCGAAGTTTGAAAAGTTCACCAAACAGTTCCGGATCTTCGACCTGCCCTTCATGTTCAACAACATTGAAGCGGTGGATGCGTTTCAGGCTTCGGAGACAGGACAGTCGCTGCTGGATTCCATGCAACGCCGCGGTTTGCAGGGATTGGGCTACTGGCACAATGGCATGAAGCAGATGTCAGCCAACGTGCCGCTTGTCGAGCCGACAGATGCCGACGGTCTGAAGTTCCGTGTGCAGTCTTCGGACGTTCTGGTGGCACAAATGGAAGCGATCGGCGGCAATCCGCAAAAGATGGCGTTCTCGGAAGTCTACGGTGCTTTGCAGCAGGGCACGGTCGACGGGCAGGAAAACACCTGGTCCAACATCTACGGCAAGAAGTTCTTTGAGGTGCAGGACGGTGTCACGGAAACAAATCATGGCATAATCGACTATCTCGTCGTGACGTCTGTCGACTGGCTGGACAGCCTTGAGCCGGAGGTCCGTGAGCAGTTTCTCACCATTCTTGCCGAAGTGACTGAGACCCGGAACACGGAGTCGACCACCGTGAACAACGACGCCAAGCAGGCGATCATCGACGCAGGTGGTGTCGTGCGCGTGCTGACGCCGGATCAACGCGCCAAATGGGTCGAAGTGATGAAACCCGTCTGGGACAAGTTCAAGGATGATGTCGGTCAGGACAACATTGATGCGGCGCAGGCCATCAACGCATCGCAAAGCTGATCTTATGCTTTAAAAACAAGGCGGGCGCGCTTGTCAGGGGCGCCCGTCAGCAGAAAAAGAGGTGAGACTCAGTGCATGATGGCGGAACGCGCGAAAGAACCGGGGTTTGTGGACCGGATCGAAGAAACAATAATCGCGCTTCTTCTGGGTCTCATGACGTTGATTACGTTCGCCAACGTGATCGCCCGCTACTTTCTGAATTCCAATATCCTTTGGGCGCTGGAACTCACCGTATTCATGTTCGCCTGGCTGGTTCTTCTGGGAGCGTCCTACGCTGTCAAACGGCGCGCGCATCTGGGCGTCGATGCGATCATCAACTTGTGCTCGCCGCCTGTGCGGCGCGCGCTCGGTCTTTTTTCGGTGGCCTGCTGTCTGGCGTTTTCACTTATGTTGCTCAAAGGCGCATACGACTACTGGGCGGTGTTCGCGGATCTGCCACCGACCTCCGGTCGCTGGTTCCCGACCGGATTTGACGAAGACGCGCGATCACAGAGTTTCTACGAGGTTCAGGATGTGCCGATGATTTCGGCATTCAGGTTCCTGGAAGACGCCATCAATTATGGTGAGTCCTACGAAAAGCTGCCCAAAGTCGTGCCGTATTTTGTGATGCCGCTGTCGATGCTTTTACTTACGATCCGGTTCCTTCAGGCCGGTCTTGATATTCTGCGGGGCGACAGTGACCGACTGGTGGCCAGCCACGAGGTCGAAGAAGAGCTGGAGTCGCTTCAACCGCAGCGAGAGGACTCGCCCTGATGGAAGTCCTGCTGTTGTTCACGATGGTCATTGGACTGCTGCTTGTCGGCGTTCCGATTGCGGTTTCGCTCGGTTTGAGTTCCACGCTTTTCCTGCTCTGGTTTTCCGAGTCGTCGATGGCTTCGATCGCGCAGACACTGTTTGAAGCGTTTGAGGGCCACTACACGTTGCTGGCGATCCCGTTCTTTATTCTCGCCTCATCCTTCATGACCACGGGCGGGGTTGCGCAGCGGATCATTCGATTTTCGATTGCCTGCGTGGGTCACTTGCCCGGTGGTTTGGCAATTGCGGGTGTGTTTGCCTGCATGCTCTTTGCGGCGTTGTCCGGGTCGTCTCCGGCGACAGTCGTGGCGATCGGTACGATCGTGATCGCGGGCATGCGTCAGGTGGGCTACACCAAGGAGTTTGCCGCCGGCGTGATTTGCAATGCCGGCACGCTTGGCATTCTCATTCCTCCGTCCATCGTCATGGTGGTTTATGCCGCCGCGGTTGAAGTGTCGGTCGGGCGAATGTTTCTGGCAGGGGTCATCCCCGGTCTTCTGGCGGGCTTCATGCTGATGGTCACGATCTATGTGATGGCCAAGGTGCGGAATCTGCCCAAGGGCGAGTGGCTGGGTTTCGAAGAGGTGTTCGCCTCTGCCGCCAGTGCGTCGGTCGGGCTGTTTCTGATCGTCATTATTCTGGGTGGTATCTACGGCGGGATTTTCACGCCCACCGAAGCCGCGGCCGTCGCGTCTGTTTATGCATTCTTTGTCGCCACCTTCATCTATCGGGACATGGGGCCCTTGAAGAATGCCGCGCGTCCGGCAACCCGAGGCGCGTTTTTCGCGAACCTGCCGAAATATCTTTTGCAGACCGTCCTCTATCTGGTGCCATCGATGTTTCACAAGGACACGCGGCACGCGCTGACAGAGGCCGGAAAGCTGACGGTCACACTGCTGTTCGTGATCGCGAATGCGCTGATCCTCAAACATGTTCTGACAGACGAACAGATCCCGCAAAGGATTGCGGGCGCCATGCTGGATGCGGGCTTTGGCCCTGTGATGTTTCTTGTGGTGGTCAACGTCATCCTGCTCATTGGCGGGCAGTTCATGGAGCCTTCGGGCCTTCTGGTGATTGTCGCGCCGCTGGTCTTTCCCATCGCCATCGAGCTTGGCATTGATCCGATCCACCTTGGCATCATCATGGTTGTGAACATGGAAATCGGGATGATCACTCCGCCGGTCGGCCTGAACCTGTTTGTCACCTCGGGCGTGGCGGGCATGCCGATGATGTCCGTTGTTCGCGCGGCGCTGCCGTTTCTCGCGGTGCTCTTCGTGTTCCTGATTATGGTGACCTACATTCCCTGGCTCTCGACGTTTCTGCCCAACACCTACATGGGTCCGGAAATCATCACGAATTAAACCCGTTCGCCTTACCCCCGAAACACCAGCTGAAGGCGAAAGGCGCGCAGCATATCAACGCTGTAGCGCGCCCGCGCACCCGAACCGGGCGCCGGGAGCCAGAGGCCAGTCCCCTCGCATGATCGTGCAGCGCGAGGGGCTGGCCCCTCGCTGCATGTGACCATTGCACTGCGTTACGCGACACGCTGCGTCTCAGGTCTGTCGCGAAACACTTTGGGCTTTGCGTTATGCGCTGCAGGCGGTATCAGCCGATGCGACCCGCAGCAACGCATCCACAAGAGACGGGACGTAGCCGTCAAACATCGGGCGCCTCGCGGAAATCAGCAAAAGTTGCTGACCTTCGCCGCGCATCAGCGCCGCGGTCAGCCGGCCATATTCGTAGCACAGGCACTTTGACCTGTGACCGTCAAAACTGGGGGGTTCCCCGAGCCGGAAGGATTCATACCCGCGCCGCCATGCGCGCGACCGCACCATGTCTGTGGCTGTTACCAAATTGACCGCACTCTGAGGCACCGCAGATCTCCTGCCATGACCCTATCACGAAAGTTCCGGGCCCCGAAGGTCGGTTCAACGCCCTTTCCAGACCGGGTCGCGTTTTTCAGCAAATGCGCGCGCCCCTTCCATCTGGTCTTCGGATGCGTAGAGCCGGTCCACCGTGTCGAACTGCCGGCGAGTGATGCGATTCATTGCGTCCTGAAACGTCATTGCCTCGGCCTCGCGCACGACCTGCTTGATCGCTGCATAGACAAGCGGTGGGCCAGATGCCAGCAGATCCGCCAGCGCGCGCGCCTCGTTCATCAGGTCCTGGGCAGGGCAGACGCGGTTGATCATGCCCCAACGGGCAGCTTCTTTCGCGTCGATCCAGCGCCCGGTCAGCAGCATTTCCATCGCAATGTGGTAGGGAATACGCTTTGGCAACTTGACGCTGGCGGCATCGGCGAGGGTTCCGGACCGGATTTCCGGCAACGCGAACTGGGCATGATCTGCGGCGATGATGATGTCGGCACTCAGCGCCCATTCCAGACCGCCGCCGCAACAGATTCCGTTGACGGCCGCCACAACCGGTTTGTTCAGCGCCCTCAGCTCCTGTAGCCCACCGAAACCACCGACGCCGTAATCCGCATCCACCGCGTCACCCTCTGCGGCTGCCTTGAGGTCCCAGCCCGGACAAAAGAACTTGTCTCCGGCTCCGGTGATGAGCGCCACGCGCAGGTCAGGATCATCCCGAAAACCGGCAAAAACCTCGCCCATGATGCGACTGGTGGCGAGGTCGATGGCGTTGGCCTTGGGCCGGTCAAGCGTGACTTCAAGCACATGACCACGCCGTTCCGTTCTGACGGGCGTATCACTCATCTGGCTCTCCTGTGCGAATAAGGGCGTCGACTGCGACGGCGTGGTTTTCGGTGCAGATCAAGGGGTTGATTTCGATGTCTTCGATCCGGGATCTATGTTCCGCCACATACTGTGTCATGGCAAGAACCACTTCGGTTATCGCGGTGATATTGGCAGATGGCCGACCGCGAAACCCGTTGAGAAGCGGTGCACAGCGCAGTCGTGACAGGGCGCCTTCGATTTCTGTCCGGGTGACCGGAAGCAGTAGCGAGACGGTATCCTGCAGAATCTCCGTTGCAACCCCACCCGCGCCGAGGGTCAGAACGAACCCGTGCGCGGGATCTCTGACAACACCCACCAGCAGCTCCAGAACCGGATTGACGACCATCTCCTCAAGCAGGAAGTGCGTCCCCGGCATGTTCGCCGCGGCTGCCAGAACCGCGTCCGCATCCTGCAGGCCAAGCGCGACGCCTCCCGCCTCAGTCTTGTGCGCCAGCCCTTCGGTCTTCAGCACCAGTGGTGCGGTCATCCGGTGCACCGCTTCTGCGAGGTCCGCGCGATCGGTGACCCGAACAGAACGGGGCACCGGCACGCCGGCCCCGGACAGCACGGCCTTGGCGTCTGCCTCGGTCATCACCGTCACATTCCGGG
>JBCCHI010000001.1:0-77568 GCA_039028815.1 Pseudomonadota bacterium | reverse complement strand
GGCAGGGGCAACAGGTCGTTCAGAAACTCCGCCCCGTGCGTCGACCAGGCGAGATGCTCGGAAAAGCTGGCGGGCTGCAACCAGCCGCACAGTGTTTTCAGACGCGCCAGATGATCTGCGTCAAGCCGGCCTTCGCCGCCGATCGACAGTCCGACACCGTGAACCGAGATGGCAAACCGCTCTGACAGGTGACGCAGCTGGGCCAGCGGCCGTCCGCCCGCGCCCATGTAATTCTCGGCATGGATCTCCAGCCATTCGACCGGACGGGCATCCGTCGTGATGTCGGTGAAGTGCTGTGGTTTGTAGCCCACGCCCGGAGCATCGGGCAGGTCGGGAAATCTGGCGGTTGTATCAAGCATGGAAAGGCCACATGTCAGTTAAGCCAAGCGAAAGAGCGCGGGCAGACCTGCGCCGCGCTCTTCCGGGATCAGTGCGTGGGGATCACGCGGGCAGATCGCGGTCCAGTGGCTCCAGCGAGCCTTCGCGCGGCGTGCCGTCGGCTGTCGCCGGCAACTCGATATCCGTGCAGCTGCCCTTGTCGACAAGGGTCCAGGCGTTGCCCTGGTAGTCGACGGTCGAGGAGCCGGCGCAGGTTGTGCCCGGGCCTGCCTTGCAATCGTTTTTTCCTGCAAGTGACACGCCGTAGCACTTCACCTTGTCGGCGGCCTGCGCCCCGGTTGTGGTGTGCGCCGCCAGAGCTGCGGTTACGGCGGATGCAATCGCCACAGTCTTGATCGCTTTCGACATTCTCTGTTCTCCAAAATAACGGTTCAGGCGTCGTGGCGTCGTGCCGGGTCTGCAACGGGGCAGCAAGACCGACGCCAGCAACACCAAGATACTAAATTTTCGGCGGAGCGAAACCTACTCACGATGCTGTCAGACACGGACGCGTCAGAATATGTGAGGTCTCGCACATGTCCCGGGCCTTGTCCCAAAGGGAATCTTGTCGTGCAATGCTCCGCCCGGAGGCGTGATTGTTACAAACCTGCGTCCAAGCGCCGCGCAACTTGTTACAGGCGGCGCATTACGGCGTGCGCGTCAGATCCGGCGGTGTGGCTTCCCTGACCAGAGCTTCGGTGAATTCGGACAGCGGCAGGACCGATGTCTGTTTCTCGCCGAGCCGCCGCACCGTCACGGTGTTGTCCTCCACTTCGCGCGCGCCCACCGCCAGGATCACCGGCACCTTGCGCAGCGAGTGTTCGCGCACCTTGTAGTTGATCTTTTCATTGCGCAGATCCGCCTCGGCCTGGATCCCCGCACGGTGCAGGGTCTGCATCACGGAAAGGGCGTAGTCGTTGGCTTCGGTCGTGATCGAGGCCACCACGACCTGTCTCGGCGCAAGCCACATCGGCAGCTTGCCGGCATATTGTTCTATCAGAATGCCGATGAAGCGTTCCAGCGAGCCAAAAAGCGCCCGGTGCAGCATGACCGGCGGCAACCGGTCTCCGGAAGCGTCAACATAGGTCGACTTGAACCGTTCCGGCAGGTTGAAATCGACCTGCAAGGTGCCGCACTGCCAGTCCCGCCCGATGGCGTCGCGCAGCACATATTCCAGCTTCGGGCCATAAAACGCGCCTTCGCCTTCGAAAATGGTATAGCTCAGTCCGGCCTCATCCAGCGCGGTTTTCAGCGCGCTTTCGCTCCTGTCCCAGCTTTCGTCGCTGCCGATCCGGTTCTCCGGCCGGGTCGAGAGCTTGATATGCACGTCATCAAAGCCGAAATCGCGGTAGATCGACAGCACCAGTTCGTTGACCTTCAGGCACTCCTCGGTGAGCTGTTCGGGCGTGCAGTAGATATGTGCATCATCCTGGGTGAAACTGCGCACGCGCAGAAGACCATGCAGCGCGCCCGACGGCTCGTAGCGATGCACCTTGCCGAATTCGGAGATCTTAAGGGGCAAATCGCGGTAGCTGCGAATGCCCTGATTGTAGATCATCATGTGGCCGGGGCAGTTCATCGGCTTCAGCGCGTAGTCCCGGTCATCCTGGGTCTCGGCAAGAAACATGTTTTCGCGGTAGTTCTGCCAATGCCCCGATGTCTCCCAGAGCGCGCGATCCATGATGTCGGGAGAGTTTACCTCGACATAACCCGCCGCCTCCTGACGGCGGCGCATGTAGCTGATCAGGGTCTGGAACAGACGCCAGCCGCCGGGGTGCCAGAAGACAGAGCCGGGGGCGACCTCCTCGAAATGGAAGAGGTCCATCTCACGGCCCAGCTTGCGGTGGTCGCGTTTGGCGGCTTCTTCCAGAAAGTTGAGGTGGGCGCGCAGCTTTTCCTTGCTGGTGAAGGCCACGCCGTAGATCCGCTGCAGCATGGCGCGGTTTGAATCGCCACGCCAGTATGCGCCTGCGATCGACATCAGCTTGAACGCATCGGCGGGCACCTGGCCGGTGTGCTGCAGATGCGGCCCGCGGCACAGGTCCTGCCAGTCGCCGTGCCAGTACATGCGCAACGGCTCGTCTCCGGGAATGGCATCGATCAGTTCGATCTTGTAGGGCTCACCGGTCTCTTTGTAATGCGCGATGGCCTTTTCCCGCGGCCAGACTTCGGTGCGGACCGGATCGCGCAGGTTGATGATCTCTTTCATCCGGGTCTCGATCAGGCCCAGATCCTCGGGCGTGAACGGCTCTGCGCGGTCGAAATCGTAATACCAGCCGTTGTCGATCACCGGCCCGATGGTCACCTTCGTGTCAGGCCAGATCTCCTGCACGGCGCGGGCCATGATATGGGCCAGATCGTGGCGCACCAGCTCGTTGGCAGGGGCCTCGTCCTTCATGGTGTTGAGCGTGACGCGGGCATCGCGCTCGATCGGCCATTGCAGGTCCCAATGCACGTCATCGACATAGGCCGAGATGGCCTTTTTCGCCAGCGAGTTCGAAATGCCCGCCGCCACGTCGGCAGGGGTTGTGCCCGCAGGGTATGTGCGTGCGGAACCATCGGGAAAGGTCAGGGAAATGTCGGCCATCAGCGGCGTCCTCGTCAGTTTGGCGCCCACGGAACGCCCGGTTGCGGGTATGGTGCGCGCTTGTCGCGCGCAGGCGCGGTCAAGTCAAGCGCTGCGCGCGGACCCGGCCAGGCAGCGATGCAGACGAGTAACACATGCGGAAGCGGTCATTCGTGCGATGTGTCGGTATGCGTTTGTATGCGCAAAAATTAAACTAAGACGCTGTTTTAAATAACTTAAATTTCGGAAAGATGCGGTTGCAATTCACCACAATTCAATTAAGTAAAGATGCAATAACTTTTTCTGAATGCTCCCTGAGGAGCAGTGAACAACTAGCTGGAAAGGCGTCGCACGATGGGTCGCTATAACGTGAATTTCGAACTCTCCGTCGAAGACATGGACCTGATCGAGACGGCGTTGCGTGAATCCAAGTCGAAGCTCTCGGCCGACCGTCTGGGCACGCGCGCCCCGGCAGAGGAGGCGCCCAACCCCGACCGGATGCAGGAGGGGGGCGATCAGATCCGCCGGATACACGAGCTGTTGGGGCGTCTTCACAATCAAAAGGTCTTTTTCCGCCCGACCTGCCAGCCATACATTTCAGGTTGATGCCAAGTCACCGAAAACGTGGCGTATCTGCGCGCGACCGGCGGCGCATGCAGCACTGTCACATAAACGACACTGAAATATAATGTTACCAGATGGCAATTTTCTTTAAGAAAATTACTGTTAGGCTTGGCGTGGGCGTCATATGTGCGACGCCGTTATTTTGAGTGAGGCTAAAAATGGCGAATAACGATAACACCGAGCGCCAAACCTTTCCGCCCCGGTCAACCGAGAGTGACGTGACGCTGTCCAGGGCAGGGGAATCTCCTTCTTCTTCAACCGCTCTTACCGCGCAGGATCGTGCGGAAGAGGGCCGCGAATGGACAATCGGACGCATCGAAAGCGTCATTGGCTCCATCGCCTGAGCAGGGCGGCCGGCGGGCGAAGATGAATGTCAAGGCCATCCCGGGTGGATGGCATTGCGCCGGGCGGTGCTCCCGGGGTTGATACTTTGCACGATACGTTCCAGAAGCGGGGCATGACCCGGCCAGAGACACTCACCACCTCGCAGGGCCGCCGGCTGGCCTATCACGCAACGCCCCGGTCAGATGCCTGTTCGGACCCCGGCATCGTTTTCCTTGGCGGTTTCAAATCCGACATGGAAGGCACCAAAGCGCTGTTCCTGCAAGACTGGGCCACACGGACCGGACGCGGGTTCGTGCGGTTCGACTATTCCGGACATGGCCAAAGCAGCGGCGCCTTCACCGATGGCAGCATCGGGGACTGGGCCCAGGATGCGCGCGCGGTGATCGAGGGGGTGACGGATGGGCCGCAGATCCTGGTCGGGTCGTCCATGGGAGGCTGGATTGCGCTGCTGCTGGCGCGGGAGATGTCTGAGCGTCTGGCCGGTCTGGTGACAATTGCCGCGGCCCCAGACTTTACCGAAGATTCGATGTGGTCCGGGTTTAACGCAGATCAGCGTGCCGCATTGACGCGGGACGGTCAGATTGCATTGCCGTCGGATTATGACGCGCCCTACATCATCACGCGCCGCCTGATCGAGGAGGGCCGCAAGACGCTTGTTTTGCGTGATCCATTGCATCTGGACCTGCCGGTGCGGATGCTTCAGGGCACGCAGGATCGCGATGTTGACCCGGCCGTGGCCCTGCGGTTGCTGGATCACGCACACGGCGATGACATGCATCTGACGCTTGTGAAGGGGGCCGATCACCGCTTTTCGGACCCGGATTGTTTGACTTTGATTGAAATGGCGGTGGAAGACGTGATCACGCGTGCTATAATTTAAGTGCTACCCAGCCTTGGGAAAGGCGCCAACCCCGTGATGGAGGGACACGTATACATCACGGGGCATTCTCGGCCCGGATCGACTATGCGAGGATCTGGGCCGTTTGCGTCAGGCCGGCCCCCTTTGGTTATTGCCCTTGCCGGCCCGCGCGATGGCGCAATTTTGCGCGCGCGACGCTCCGGCACGCCGGTTGTGCTTTGAGATCGCGCAACTCTGTGTCATCCTGTCAAAAAAAGATATCCGAGGCAGCAGTAAGGAACCCGGACATGACAGATTCCCTGGTATTTCTGCCGGGCATGCTGTGCGACGCGCGCGTGTTTGGACCGCAGATCGCAGCGCTCAGCGCAGAGCGTGCGGTGACGGTTGCCCCGATCAGTCAGGGCGACCGGATCGAGGAAATCGCATCGGGCCTTCTGGATCATCTGCCGCGCAAATTCGCGCTGGCGGGTCTTTCCATGGGCGGTGTCGTGGCGATGGAGCTATTGCGGCGCGCCCCTGACCGGGTGAGCCGGATCGCGCTGATCAGCACCACGTCGCTGTCGGAAACCCCGCAAAGCGCCGCCGATTACGAACCGCTGATCATGAAACTGAAGGCAGGTCTGCTGGATCAGGCCGCCGGCAGCGTGATCCGGTCGGAACATCTTGCACCTGGTCCGGCGCGCAACTCGGTGCTGCATCTTTTGGCCTCGATGGCGGACAATCTGGGGGCAGAGGCCATTGTGCGGCAAGCCCGTGCCCTGCAGCGGCGGCGCGACTACCAGTCCACGTTGCGGCAATGCCACGTGCCCGCGCTGATCATGTGTGGCGAGCATGACAGCCTGACGCCGGTCAAGCGCCATGAGTTCATGGCCGGGCTGATGCCCTCAGCGGATCTGGCCATCATTCAGGAGGCAGGCCATCTGCCCACGCTGGAAGCTCCGGAGGCGGTCAATGCCGCGCTGCGTTCCTGGCTGGCGCAACCGCTGGTTCTGCAGCGGCGCGTCAGCGCCTGAACCGCGCAATGCGTTCGCTTACTCCGCGGCCAGGCGGCGTTTCTTGCGCCGCGGTGCGGTGCGGTTGCGTTTGGCGGGCGCTTCAGAGTTTGCGTCAATGAAATCAAGGACAAGCGGGCGGATGTTGTTACGCCATGAGCGCCCCGCGAAGATGCCGTAATGCCCGGCCTCGGGTTCCAGATGGCTGGCTTTCTTTGCATCCGGCAAGCCGGTCAGCAGATCCAGCGCGGCCACGCACTGCCCGGGCGCCGAGATGTCATCCTTGCCGCCTTCGACGGTTTTGACCGCGACGCTGGTGATTGCGCCGATATCGACCTTGTGATCGGCCACGACAAAGCGGTTCCCGGCGATTTCACTGTCCTTGAAGATCCGCTCGACCGTCGACAGGTAGAATTCGGCCGGCATGTCCATCACGGCGAGGTATTCATCGTAGAACTTGTTGTGCGGATCGCGGTCGCTGGCCTGTCCCTGCGCCACGCGGGCGATCTGGTTCAGAAACGCCTCGCTGTGGCGATCGGCGTTCATCGACATGAAAGATGCCAGTTGCAGCAAGCCGGGATAGACCATGCGCCCGACGCCCGGATACTTGAATCCCACGCGCTGGATCATCGTTTCCTGCAGCGCGCCCATGCTGACGCGATGGCCGAAATCCGTCACTTCGGTCGGGGTGGCGTTGGGGTCGATCGGGCCGCCGATCAGGGTCAGCGTGCGCGGTTGCGCGTCCGGATCGAGTTCGGCCAGATACGCCGTCGCCGCCAGCGCAAGCGGCGCAGGCTGACATACGGCAATCACATGCAGGTCTGCGCCGAGATCGCGCATGAATTCCATTAGGTAGAGCGTGTAATCCTCGATATCGAACTTGCCCTCGGACACGGGGATATCGCGTGCATTGTGCCAGTCGGTGACGAAGACATCGCAATCGGGCAGCAGGGATTTCACCGTCGAGCGCAGCAGCGTGGCGTAATGGCCCGACATCGGGGCCACAAGCAGCACGCGGCGGTCCATTTCGTCCCGGCCCTGCACACGAAACTGGATCAGGTCGCCAAACGGTTTGGCCACGCGCGTCTCGATGCTGATCAGGTGATCGCGGCCATCCTCGCCGGTGATCGATTCGATGCCCCAGTCGGGCTTGGCCACCATCCGCTTGTACGACCGTTCCGTGACTTCGCCCCAAGCGGCAAGCCATTGAAATGCAGGGTTGGGCACCATACTGAAAACGGGGTATGATGCCATCGAAAGGGCTGTGGCGCCCATCCATTGCTGGGTGTTGCGCATGGTCTCCATCAGGTCATAGGTGATCATGTAGCGCATACTGATACTCCTTGGACCGGACAGGGCAGACCCGGCTGTGGTTCCACGCGTCGCGGTCCGGTATAAAGACCGCGCCTTTACATGCCGTTGCGCCGCGAGGGCAGAGCCAGACGACCCTGTGCGGCGAAATGCTGCATAGCAGAAAGTTAAGGGGATTTTGCCAAAATGGCAACGCAAGACGACGCAAACGCTCCGAATCTGGAAAAACTCAATGCGAATCTTGAGCGGGTCGAGGCACTTTCGCAACGTCTGGTGGCGGCATTGTCGCATCGCCGCCCGCCCAAGGCGGAACTGCACGGCCCGGGCCAGGAGCTGTATACCCTGGCTGCAGCGTCCTACTGGCATGCCATGCTGGAGAATCCCGGAAAGATCTACGAACAACAGCTTGAATACTGGGGCAAATCGGTGCGGCACTTTCTGGAGGCACAGCAGGCCGCGCTGCAGGGCCAGGCGGCCGAAGGCGACGGCGAAGAGATTGATCCGCTTGCCGGGGACCGCCGTTTCACGAACCCGCTTTGGCGCTCCAACCCGTATTTCCGCTACGTCAAGAACCAGTATGCGCTGAACAAGCAGGCGGTCGAACAGGCTGTGTCCGATATCGACACGCTGGATGCGCGCGACAAGCAGCGGCTGGATTTCTTCACCCATCAGATCATCGACATGATGAGTCCCACGAATTTTCTGGGCACCAATCCCGACGCACTGGAAAAGGCGATCGAGACCGAAGGCGAAAGCCTGGTCAAGGGTCTGGAAAACCTGGTTGCGGATATCGAGGCCAACAATGGCGAGATGGTCGTGCGGCTGTGCGACGAAACCGCGTTTGCTCTGGGGGACAACGTGGCGGTGACGCCGGGGCAGGTGGTCTATCGCAACAGGATGATGGAACTGATCCAGTATGCGCCGACGACGGAAAAGGTGCACAAAACGCCGATTGTTATCTTTCCGCCCTGGATCAACAAGTTCTACATCCTTGATCTCAAGCAGGAAAACAGCCTGATCAAATGGATCGTCGATCAGGGATACACGTTGTTTGTCGTCAGCTGGATCAACCCCGACGAAAGCTATTCCGAGACCGGCATGGAGGATTATGTCGAAGACGGATTTCTGGCCGCAATTCGGGAGGCCAGGGCAATCACCGGCGAAAAGCAGGTCAATACGGTCGGCTACTGCATCGCGGGCACGACACTGCACATCACGCTCGCCCTGTTGCACAAACGCGGTGACAAATCGGTCAGGTCGGCCACCTTCTTCACAGCGCTGACGGATTTTAGCGAGCAGGGCGAATTCGTGCCCTTCCTGCAGGACGATTTCGTTGACGGGATCGAACGCGAAGTGGAAGAAAAGGGCGTGCTGCGCTCGTTCATCATGGGGCGCACCATGTCATTTTTGCGGCCCAATGACCTGATCTACAAGCCGGCGATCCGCAGCTACATGATGGGCGAAACGCCCCCGGCCTTCGATCTGCTCTACTGGAACGGCGACGGGGCGAACCTGCCCGCGCGCATGGTGACGCAGTACCTGCGCGACCTCTGCCAGAGCAACGCGTTCGTCGAGCAGGGTCTGCCTTTCATGGGCGAGACGCTGCATATCAGTGACGTGAAGGTTCCGGTCCTGGCGGTGACCTGTCAAAGCGATCACATCGCGGCGTGGAAAGACTGCTATCGCGGCTTTCTGCAGACTGGCAGCCGGGACAGGACCTTTCTGGTGTCCGAGTCCGGCCACATCGCGGGTATCGTCAACCCGCCCAGCAAGAAGAAGTACGGGTTTTACACCAACACGGAGTGTCCCGACACGGCGGATGCCTGGGTGGATGGCGCGACGGAACACGAAGGGTCCTGGTGGCCGGTCTGGGAAGCCTGGCTTGCCAGACGGTCGGGCAAGACCGTGGCCGCGCGCCCGCCCGGTGACACGTCGCACCCGTCTCTCGGCCCCGCCCCCGGCGACTATGTGCGCCGCAAGGCAAGCGGTTGACAACGGGGCGCAGGCGCCGGATTGCGGTCGGGTTGATTTTTGCTGCAGCGCAGAAAAAATCTCTTGAATTGCTGCGTTGCAGCATGTATATGCCTCTCAAGCTGGATTTCACACGATCGCCAGCGCGATGAGATCGCCGCAGATCCAATTCACCGGAGGCCAAAATGGCAAAAGCACAAGACCTGAACACAATGATGAAAGACATGATGGGCGCATTCCCCGTCGATACGAAAGCCTTTGAAGAGGCCTTCAAGAACCAGGCCGCGCTCAGCGAAAAGATGTCGGGCGTTGCACTGGAAGCTGCTGGAAAATCGGCAGAACTGTCGAGCAAGTGGACCAAAGAGACGCTGACAAAGCTTTCGGCCGTGACAAAGGCCAAAGCAGAGCCGGCAGATTACGCAAAGGCCGTGACCGATTTCGCGTCTGCGAACGCAGAATCGGCCGCCGAGCACATGGCGGCGTTTGCCGAGATCGCCAAAAAGGTCCAGATGGACACGGTAGAGCTGCTGATGGCGGCTGGTAAGGACATTCAGGAAGACGCGGCTCAGGTGGTCAAGAAAGCCACCGACGACATGACCGCGGCTGCCAAGAAAGCCACCGCGGCCAAGTGATCCGCAGCGCTTCGTCCGTCGTTACGGGTGGGTAACGGTTACGGGCACGCGGCACAGTATGCTACGCCCGTGAAGAGCGAGCCCTGACGGCTCGCTCTTTTCTTTTGGCGCACTTTCCTTTTTCCAGGCGCTGGCCTAAGCTTTGCTGCATTGCGACATGAACCGGAGGACAGACCTTGTCCGATGCCGAAAAACCATTGCTGATCAAGCGCTATGCCAGCCGTCGGCTCTACAACACCGAAACCTCTGACTATGTGACGCTGGAAGATATCTCTGAATTCATCCGCGATGGGCGTGAGGTGCAGATCATCGACCTGAAATCGGGAGATGACCTGACACGGCAGTACCTGCTTCAGATCATCGCCGAACACGAAAGCCGTGGCGAGAACGTGCTGCCGATTTCGGTGCTCAACGATCTGGTACGCAGCTACACCACGCAGGCCACATCAATGGTGCCCGATTTTCTTGCCGCCAGTTTCGAGATGCTCAAGCAGGGGCAGGACCAGATGATGGAAAACATGGCCAAGGCCAACCCTCTGGCCAAGTCGCTGGCGCCGGGCATGGAAGCGATCCGCGCCCAGCAGGAGGCGTTTCTGAAGGCCATGACCAGCGGCATGGCCATCGGCGGCACCGTGCCGGGCGCGGCAGACGAGGCCGGCACGAGCGACGAGGACAACGAAGAGCTCGACGCGATCCGCAAGCAATTGTCCGAATTGCAGACCAAACTGTCCCGTATGGACAGGTAGGGCGCGGAACCGGGGGCGCGGGTCATGGTCGACAGCCCCGGCCGCATCACGCTTTGGGGCATCGAGGTGTTCATGGCCACGGTCGACGAGCGCTCGATCTCGGCCGCAGCCAGGCGTCTGGGGGCAAGCCCGTCGGCGGTCAGCCAGCAGCTGACCAATCTCGAAGGCGCGGTTGGCGCCACCCTTCTGCAACGCAACGCGCGCCCCGTGCGTCTGACGCCCGCGGGTGAAATTCTGCGCCGGCGCGCGCAGGTGATCCTGAACGAAGCGGCGCAGGCTCGCGCCGAACTGGCGATGGCCGATCTGTCGCGTCTGCCCCGGTTCCGGCTGGGCATGATCGAAGACTTCGAGATGGATGTCACCCCGAGGCTTCTGACCCACATGGCGGCCGAACTGAAAACCAGCCAGGTGCTGCTGGAAACCGGGGCAAGCCATTATCTGTACGACCTGCTCGACACCGGCGCGCTGGACATGATTGTCGCGGCCGAACTGGGATCCGGGGCGAACTGGGCGGACGACTGGGCAGAAGTGCATGCCCTGCTGAACGAGGGTTTCGTTGCGGCCGCGCCGCGCGGTCAGATTGACCTGGACGCGGACGTTCTGCGCCAGCTCAAGGCGCGCCCCCTGATACAGTACACGCAGCGCCACTACATGGGCCGGCTGATCACGGCGCATCTGGCACGGCAAAATCTCAGCCTGCCGCACCGGTTCGAACTGGACAGCTATCATTCGATCCTGGCGCTTGTGGGGCAGGGCGCCGGCTGGACCATTCTGCCGCCCCTCGCCCTGATGCGGGCGCGGCGCTATGCCGATCAGATCGACGTGTTCGATCTTCCCGTGGCGCCGCTGAGCCGGACAATCAGCCTGACGGCGCGGCGCGACATGCTGCAGGACATGCCTGAACGGGTGGCCGCGTCGCTGCGCCCGATTCTGGAAGAGATGATCGTCGCGCCCGCGCTGGAGGCGTATCCGTTCCTGAGCAACCGGTTGCGCGTGTTGTAGGCCATGTTCAGGGCGCTCCGCGCAGGTCCGTGAGCCGGGGTGCGTCCAACGCCGCGGGGACAGGGGGGCCTGCGCAACCGGCGGACCGGTCCGGCAAGGGCCCGGCCAGGGGCTGCGTCCGGGCGATTGCGGCCCAGGCAAGGCTCTGCCTCAAAGCCCTTTGCCTTTCCGCCGAAACACCATCTGAAGGTGACTGGCGCAGAGTACAGGGGCGATGCACGGCGTTGCGCGACAGGCGGCGGGTCAGGTCTGTCGCGAAACGCTTCCGAAAAACCGGGCGCGCGCCACCCCACCTCTGCCTTCATCTTTCCCGAAATACTCCGGGCAGCGCGAGGGGCTGGCCCCTCGCAGGATAGCACCCCGCGCCACGACCCGGTGTTTTCTAACCCTTTCGCCTTTATCCCGAGACATCAGCCAAGGCCGAAAAGCGCCCAGCACAGGAACGATGCTCTGCGTTGTGCGACACTCTGCGCGCCAGGCCTGTCGCAAAACGCGTTAAGTATATTTTATATCAGTGCGATAGGACGCGTCGTTCATGCGTTCGAAATAGGCCGACCGCAAGGCGCACGCGACGGGGCCGGGGGCGCCGTTTCCGAACACGCGGTCCCCGATCCGGATGACCGGACTGATCCCACCGCCCGAGGTGGTCAGAAAGATCTCGTCGGCCTCCATCATCTCGGCCACCGGAAGCGCACGCTCCTCGACGTCGTATCCAAGCGCGCGCGCCACTTCGATCGCGGTGCGCCGGGTGATACCGTGCAGCACGCCTTTGTCCGGCGTCACCAGTGTCGATCCGGTCAGCGCAAAGACGTTGAAGCCGGGCCCCTCGGTCACACCGCCGGCATGATCGGTCAGCAGGACGGTTTCGAATCCGCGATCCTTGGCCTCGAACAAGCCGGCGGTGAAGTCGCCCCAGTGATAGTTCTTGACGATGGGGTTCACGCTGTCGGCCGGAATCCGGCGCACGGTGTCGGACAGCCAGACAGTCACGCCGGCCTCGGCGATTTCAGGAGCGATGACATGCACATAAGGCACGCACCAGGCGTAGAAATGGTTGCGGCACGCCCTTGGATCGCGGCTGCCGTGTTGCAGCGGCGTGCCGCGCGCGCCCACCATCGCCACATAGGCCCGGCGCAGCCCCGAGGCCGCCACCATGTCGTGCAGGGCGTTTGTCATCTGTGCCCGGTCCAGCCCGACAGACAGGCGCGCCTGCGCCAGCGAGGCCTCGAACCGCTCCTGATAGTCGGGCAGGCGGAAAAACGCGCCCTCCCAGACCGGCACCACGTCATAGACGCAATCGGAATGCGTGAGGCCCCAGTCGGTGACACCGATCCTGGCCTCGCCGACGGGCAGGATCTGCCCCTCCATCCAGGCCGCGCCTGCGCTGAAATCCTTGCTCATCGGTGCAATCTTCGCTGCGTGGCGGGCCGTGCGTCAAGGCCCGTCAGTCAGGTGCCATAGAGGCGCGTGGCCTCCCGCACCTGCTCTGCCGCGGCCAGAAGCGCATCGGCCACCGCGTCGCACGCCGCACGCGGCATGTGAACTGGCAACCGCACGTCGCAGGCACGCATCAGCATGGCGCGGGTGCGGGGCAGCTCGGGCCTGCCGTCCGGCAGGAAGCGCCAGTTCCAGAAGGCGCGGGCATTGTCGGTGGACAGCCCGAACACCTGCACCTTGACGCCATGCGTTGCCGCCGCGGCCACGAATGCGCGCACCTGCGCGTCGTCCAGCCCCACAAGGTTGAACTGTATGGAATCCGGCGCCCGTTCTTCCTGCGGCAGCTTGTCCGGTACGGCTATCCAGGGGGACCCGTCGAGCCGGGCCGCGACGTGGTCATGATTGGCGCGGCCGTCGCGCACTCTCCGGTCAAGGTCGGGCAGTTGCGGACGGATCACTGCCGCGGACAGATTGTTCAGCCTCAGATTGTACAGCGGCAGCCGGTTCTGCCAGGTCGAGAAGGCAGCGGACAGGGCCGCATCCTCGCCGTCGAAATGCTTGGACCAGTTGTGTTCGTAGGCGCCCGACATGATGACCGCGCGGGCGACGGTCTCGGGGTCGTCGGTGATCATCATGCCGCCTTCACCGGCATTCACCATCTTGTAGGACTGGAAGCTGAAACAGCCAATCTGGCCGAGCGTGCCGATCCTGCGTCCGGACCAGCGCGTGCCCAGGCTGTGGGCTGCGTCCTCGATCACCGGCACGCCGCGTGACGTGCACAACCGCATAATGGCATCCATGTCAGAGGTGTGTCCGCGCATGTGGCTGACGATCACCGCCGCAATGCCGGGGTCGAGCCGCGCCTCGAAATCCGCCATGTCGATGCGATAGTCTTCACCCACCTCGCACAGAACCGGCACACATTCTGCGTGCACAACCGAAGAGGGCACGGCGGCGAAGGTGAATCCGGGGATCAGAACCCGCGCGCCGGGGCGCAGCCCGAGCGCCTTCAGCGACAGAAACAGCGCCGCCGAACAGGAGGACACGGCCAGCGCGTACCGGCTGCCCATCATCGCGGCGAATTCGCGTTCCAGCAACGCCACGGGGGCGTCCTTTGCGGCGGTGTAGCGAAACAGATCCCCCGAAAGCAGCAAGCGGTCGATCTCGGCGCGGGCCGCGTCGGGGATTGGCTCTGCGTCATAGGCGCTTGGCACGGCAGGGGCGGAGTTGTGGGAAGCGGGTGCGCTCATCTTCGGAATTCCTCAAGATTAGCTTCAGATTTTCCGAAAGTAGTACGCGTAAAATCACGCCTGCGAAAGGGAAAGATGTCCGGATGAGGAAGAAAACCGGCCCGGCGCGCCTAAAGGCCCAGCCGGTCGCGCAGCGCGAACCAGGTCATGGCCAGAACCAAAAGCGGGGAGCGCAGCGCGACACCGCCCGGAAAGGGGGTCGTCGGGATGCGGGCCATCGTGTCAAAGCCCTCGGCTTGACCGGCCAGCGCATCGGCCATCAGTTTGCCGGAAAACGTCGCCATGCCCACGCCATGCCCCGAATAGCCGGAGGCCGACAGGATGTTTGGCTTCAGCCGCGCCAGATAGGGCAGCCGCTGCATGGTGATCGCCAGCGTACCGCCCCAGGCATAGTCGATCCTGATGTCTTTCAGGTGCGGGAAAACCTGAGTCATGGGTCGGCGCACCAGCCCGGCGATGTCATGCGGGAACCGGTAGCGGTAGGTTTCGCCTCCGCCGAACAGCAGACGGGTGTCATGGCTGAGACGGAAATAATTCAGCACGAACTTGGTATCGGCCACCGCCACGTCGCGGGCCAGCACGCGGGCGGCGGCCTCCCCCAGCGGCTCGGTGGCGGCAATGAAATTGTTGATCGGCATGACCCGCGCGGCCACCTGGCTGTCCAGAGTGCCCAGATACCCGTTGCATGCCAGCAGCGCCTGATCCGCCCGCACCACGCCCTCCCGGGTGCGCACGCGCACCTGCGCGCCCGGATCTATCTCCAGAACCTCTGTGGTCTCGAAAATCCGCGCGCCCGCCGCCACCGCCGCGCGGGCCAGCCCGAAGGCCAGCGCCAGCGGGTGCAGATGCCCCGCCTGCATGTCGAGCGTGCCGCCGATATAGCGGGGCGAGGGGCAGATCGCCTGCGCCGCCGCGCGGTCGAGCTTTTGCAGATGCGGATAGTCGTAGTGCTCTGCCAGATGGTCGGCATAGGCGTGTTCTTCGTCCACTTCTGCCCGGGAATAGCACATATGCGCGATGCCGGGCTTCAGGTGGCAGGGAATGTCGTGTTTGGACACAAGCGCTCTGACAAGCTCCTTTGACGCGTCTGCCAGATCCCACAGCTTGCGCGCGTCGTCGCGCCCCACCAGGGCTTCCAGTGTCATCTGGTCCTTCCGCTGCCCGGTGCCCAGCTGCCCGCCATTGCGCCCCGACGCACCAAAGCCGACGCGATGCGCCTCCAGCAAAACGACATCCAGGCCGCGTTCGGCCAGATGCAATGCCGCCGACAGCCCGGTGAACCCCCCGCCCACGATCACCACGTCGGCCGACACCTCGCCCTGCAGCGTCGGGCAGGGGTCCGGCGCCTCGGCGGTGGCGGCGTACCAGCTTTGCGGATACTGACCCGTCCGGTCGTTGGCATAGAGCAGGTTCAGACCCATGGAGTTCTATCCCTATCAGACGTTCAGCAGAAGATGTTCACGTTCCCAGGGGCTGATCACCTGCAGGAATTCGGCATATTCGGCGCGTTTGACGATCGAATAGACCCGCGCGAATTCGGGGTGCAGCATCTCGTGCAGGTCCGTGGCCGCGTCGAAGTCATCCAGCGCCGCGCCCATCTCGTTGGAGAATTCCAGATCCCCCTCATAGGCGTCGCCCCGGTACTGCGCGCGCGGGCGCAGCTCGTTGCGCAGCCCCAGCAGCCCGCAGGCCAGGCTGGCCGCGATTCCCAGATACGGGTTGCAATCCATCCCCGCGATGCGGTTTTCCACGCGCCGCGCCTCGGGTGAAGACAACGGCACGCGGATGCCGGTGGTGCGGTTGTCACGCGCCCATTCCAGATTGATCGGCGCGGAGTTGTCCGGCACGTAGCGGCGATAGGAATTGACGTAGGGCGCTAGCATGGCGATGGCGGCCGGCAGATGCTGCTGCAGCCCGCCGATGAAGTGATAGAACGCATCGGTCTCGCCGCCCTGCGGTCCGGCAAAGGCGTTCTTGCCCGTCTCGACGTCGACGAAGGAGTGATGCACATGCATCGCGCTGCCGGGTTCGTCACCGATCGGCTTGGCCATGAATGTGGCAAAGCAGTCGTGGCGCAACGCCGCCTCTCGGATGAAGCGCTTGAAATAGAACACCTCGTCGGCCAGCTGCACCGGATCGCCGTGCTGAAGGTTGATTTCCAGCTGACCCGCGCCGCCCTCCTGAGTGATGCCGTCAATTTCAAAGCCCTGCGCCTCGGCAAAATCGTATATGTCGTCGATGACCGGGCCAAACTCGTCGACCGCCGTCATCGAATAGGATTGTCGCGCCGCGGCAGGCCGGCCCGAACGTCCCACCATGGGCTCGATCTCTTTGGCCGGGTCGAGATTGCGCGCGATCAGGTAGAACTCCAGTTCGGGGGCCACCACCGGGCGCAGCCCGTGCGCCTCATAGAGCGCCACCACGCGCTTCAGCACGTTGCGCGGCGCGCAGGGCACAGGGGCGCCATCGCGGTCATAGGCATCGTGGATCACCTGAAGCGTCCAGTCCCCTGTCCAGGGCGCGGCCGTGGCGGTGCCCATATCCGGACGCAGAACCATGTCGCGCTCGATCCAGCCTTCCTCGCCTGCGGCTTCGCCATATCCGCCGGTGATGGTCTGAAAAAAAATCGAGTCCGGCAGATGAAACGCGCTCTGGCGGCTGAACTTGCCCGCCGGTACGGCCTTGCCGCGCGCGATGCCGGGCAGATCGGCGATCACGCATTCCACTTCGTCCAGGCGCCGCCCGTCAAGATAACTCTGCGCCGCGTCGGGCAGATCGGAAATCCAGTCATGGGACATGTCAGACCTCTGTTTTCGCGTGGTCGAGAAAAAAGCGCGCGATCCTCTGCCCGAAGGCGGCCCGGTCTGTCGGTGTATCCAGATCGGCCCTGGCCTGCCTCAGCAAATCGTCCGGCACCACGCCGGTGCCCCGCTCCTGGATGATCGTGCCCAGGATAAGGGTATCGAATTCCGGGTGCGGCTGGATCGTCAGGACCGTGTCACCAATGGTCATGGCGGCATTGTCGCAAAAGTCCGACCGGCCGATCACCTGTGCGCCTTCGGGCACCTCGATCACCTGATCCTGATGCCAGGCATTCATCCGAAGCACGTCGCCCTCGATCTCGTAGGCCTGTCGCCCGACCGACCAGCCGCCGGGGAACTTCACAACCTTTCCGCCAAGCGCCTGCGCGATGATCTGATGCCCGAAGCAGATGCCGACCAAAGGGCGTCCGGCAGCCCGGATGTCGCGGATCAGCGCCTCCAGCGGCGGAATCCAGGGGTGATCCTCGTAGGCGCCGTGTTTCGAGCCTGTGATCAGCCAGCCGTCGGCGGCGTCCGGACCGGCCGGAAATTGACCGTCCACGACATCATAGCGCTCGAACGTAAACCCGTGACCCGCAAGCAGATTGGCAAACATCGCATCATAGTCGCCGATTTGCGCGATCAGACTCGGCAGGGCGTGCCCGGTCATCAGAATGCCGATTTTCATGGCTCACCGTTATTTGATCAAATTAAGCCATAAACCAGCCCCGCCGCGCGGGCAAGCGCGCAGAGCGTGAAACTCCGGCACGCCCCCGACGGTCCTCCGCTTCGCCGCGCCTTGGCCGCGCGCACAGCCGCGTGTCCGGCTGGTGTCGTCGGGCGGGCTGGGGCCAATGCGAGAGGGCCGACCCGCCCCCGACGAAACAACGCCCATGCGGGCAGGCGACACCGGGCGCGGGCCGGCAGATTTCAGAGCCCGATCACGTTGTGCGCGGGCCCGTAGGGAAACCCGGTGATGTTCTCCGGTCCGTCCGGTCCGAGCACCACAATGTCATGTTCTCGGTATCCACCTGCGCCGGGCACGCCCGCGGGCAGGGTCAGCATCGGCTCCATCGACACGACCATGCCGCGCGTCAGCACCGTGTCGATATCCTCGCGCAATTCAAGCCCCGCTTCGCGGCCATAGTAATGCGACAGCATGCCGAAGGAGTGTCCGTAACCGAAGCTGCGATATTGCAGAAGATCATGTTCGGCAAAGAAGCTATTGATTTCGTGACATATACCTGAACAACTTGCGCCTTCGCGGATCAGGGACAGACCCAGTTCATGGGCGGCAACGTTGGCCTCCCACACGCGCAGCGACGCCGCGTCCGGCGCGCCCAGAAACAACGTGCGCTCCAGCGCGGTGTAGTAGCCCGAGATCATCGGAAAGGTGTTGAGCGACAGGATATCGCCGGCCCCGAGCCGCCGCGTTGTCACCGGGTTGTGCGCGCCGTCGGTGTTCAGCCCGGACTGAAACCAGACCCATGTATCGCGCAGTTCGCTGTCGGGATGGCTGCGCGCGATCTCGGCCTCCATCGCGTCGCGGCCCGCCCTGGCCACGTCGCTCTCCCGCACGCCGGGACGGATGGCGTCCCGCACCGCGGCCCCGCCGATATCGGCGATCCGCGCGCCCTCGCGGATCAGCGCGATTTCCTCGTCCGACTTGATCATGCGCTGCCGCATCGTGTCATCGGCGATGTCCACGCCTGTGCCGTCCAGAAACGCAGTCAGTTTGTGGTGTTGCGCCAGCGTCAGATGATCGCCCTCGAATCCGATGCGCCCCGCCGGCCCCATCACGTCGCGCACCGCGCGCCAGAAATTGTCGCGCCGCCAGTCGGTGTAGATCATGTTTTCATCCGCCGAGCGCCGCCAGGGCTGCCCGCCGTCGATGTTGGCCGACACTGTGACCGACCGCTCCGGCGTCACAACACAGGCATAGGGCCGCCCGAAGGCGCAATACAGAAAGCCCGAATAATACGCCACGCCGTGCATCGACGTGATCAGCACCGCATCCAGACCACGCGCGGCCATGATAGCGCGCAGCCCGGTCAGCCGCCTGTCATATTCGGCCCGACTGAAGGGCAGCGGCGCCTTCTCGCCGTTCTGCAAGGCAAAAAAGTCGGGACGCGCGCCGTCAGGCGCCGCGGTGATGTGCGAATCTGCGTAAGTCATGGTGACCTCCAACGCTTTTGGGAGCATTGGAGAGGGCCTCCAATCTCCCGATTGAAAGTCCCGGCGTTCAGGAGTGTTGAGACGAGCGGGCGCACCCTGCGCCCCGGCGACGCCATCGCCGATGCTCAGCCGTGCTCTAGCACAGGCGTACCGGTTCACAAAGCCCGATCTTGACCGCGCCTGTGTGCGCGCACCCCCGTCTGCGCGGGTCGGGGCGCCGCCGCCCCGCGCACGACCGCCGCGATACCGCGGGTGCACCGATGCCACGTCTGCATTGCATTGATCGCATTGGTCCTGTGTCTTCAGGAGATTACCCGGATTTCTTGCGCCTGGGTGCATTCCCCCGCGGCGCCTGCAGCGCGCGACGGCGCAGCAGCGTCCATGTCCGCAGGTCGTGCAGTGTCCTGGCCAGCGCCGCCAGCGCCAGAGCGCATAACGCCACCTTGGACACAGGGCCCATAATCCCCTCTATCAGCAGCGCGTGCGCCACAGTCCCGATGGCCGCCACCGCCACGAGACCGGAATGCGCAAGGCGCCATGTGCGTGGTCTCAGTCGCATGCGGTCCCGAGCAACCGCCAGTGCCGCGGCCGCAAAGAGTGCCCACATGGCAATGACACCCCAGTCCGAAAACGGCGTGGGCGAGGTGAAGGTCAGCGCGTCGATCACATCCGGGGGGCTGGTGATCCACAACCCTCCGACATGCACCACGACCGCCGCGACCAGCAGCGTGCCAACCCTGCGGTGCAGGTGGCGCCCCTGCCGCGCCGGCAATCCGGGCAAGGCGCCTGCCGTCAGAAGGGGTTGCAGAAAGATCAGGCCCAGCCCCAGGATTCCGGCAAACGACGACACGATGTAAACCGGTTGCCGCCAGGCCAGAAGCGGGCTTTGCGCGGCGACCGCCAGCGGCACCGCGAGCACCAGAGCGATCCCTGACCATATCAGCGCAGTACGCAGAAAACCCAATAAATCAAGCCGCTTGCAGCACGAAGTGCGTCTCCAGGCTGGTGTCGCTCGCGCTGGACATCACGGGGCGCAGGAAAACCGTTTCGAAGGCCGGGTCGTCATAGGCCAGGTGGCCGTGCGGCTGCCCGAAGGCCGGTACGATCTGAGGCATTTCCAGACGGAACGTGCCGGTCGCATCGGTCAGGGTTGCGCCATGACTCTGCGGGTCGCGTTCGTGGCCTTCGGTCGTGTGCGCCCAGATTTGAATGCGGATCCCCTCGAGCGGCGCGCCGTCGCCCGCGCGCCGGACCGTGCCGCTCATCCAGAAGCCTCCGCCGCCGATCCGATCCACAATCGGTGCGCCCGGCCGGTAATTGTTCGAGCCTCCCGGCATCGACGGCGTGGGGGCCAGACCCGCCGCACGGGCGGGCACGCTCAGCCCGGGCAAAAACAGCGCGGCGCCCGCAGTGGCGGCGCTGGCGGCAAGAAGGTGTCGGCGTGTGGGTCGTTTGCGCATCGTCGGTGTCTCCTGTGCAGGCGGGGCATGTCCGGTGCTCTACAGTCAGGATGTGGTTCCGAATGTCCGTCGTACAAGGGGGCAACGCGCTGTGCGCCGGGATATTGCGCCGGCGCGCTCAAACGGTTTCGAGGTAGACTTTCCAGTGTTCGGCCTCTGGCCGCCCGTCCATCAGGCGCAGTTCCTGCCGCTTTGTGTATCCCATGTTTTCAATCAGCAGCGCGGGCAGGAAACGGGGGATCATCGGACCGTTCAGAAACAGCGCCAACGCATCGCTCCACTTGTCAGAAAGCTGTTCCAGATCAAGATCATAGGCATTGCCCGTGATCGGTGCGGGCGGCTCTGCCGCGTCCTCGATCCCCGCCAGTGCCGCACCCAGAATGGCCGCCATGATCAGAAAGGGGTTGGTGTCGCCCCCCGCCGCGCGGTGTTCGATACGGCGTGCAGCCGGCGCGCCACCCGGCACACGGATCGCCGCCGTGCGATTTTCATAGGCCCAGCAGATGCCGGTGGGCGCATGCGCGCCGGGCACCATCCGTGCATAACTGTTTGCATGCGGGGCAAAGATCAGCGTGCTTTCGCGCATCCCCGCCACGCAGCCCGCGATGGCGTGACGCAGCGTGTCCGTGCCCGCCGGGCCGCCATCATCGAAAATGTTGCGCCCGTCGCCATCGAGGACGGAAAAGTGCACATGCAGCCCGTTGCCGGCATCCTCGGCAAAGGGTTTGGCCATGAACGTTGCCGCAAAGCCGTGCCGCCGGGCCAGGCGGCGGATCAGCCGCTTGAACAGCCAGGCGTCATCGGCGGCGCGCATCGCGTCCTGATGCGTGATGGTGATCTCGAACTGGCCGATGCCGGATTCGCTGGTCGCGGCCTGTGCGGGAATGCCCATCGCGGCGCTGCCGGCGTAGAGTTCGGACAAAAACGGATCGAAGGCGTCGAGCTGTGCGACAGAGACGATTTCGGCGCCCTGCAGGGGCCGCCCCGTATCGGGATCGCGCACCGGACAGAGCAGATCCCCGCTGTCATCAACCAGCGTGAACTCCAGCTCGGTGGATGCCATGACGCGCCACCCGCGCGCGGCGTAGCGCGCCAGCACATGTGCCAGGGCGTGGCGCGGATCGCCTTCGAAGGGTCTGCCATCCTCGGTGTACATGGTCATCGGCACCAGCACCGGGTCGGTGTCAAGCCAGGGAAGAGGCACCGGACCCCGCTCTGTCGGGCGCAACACGCCGTCCGCGTCGCCCGTGGCGAAGACCAGGGGCGAGTCCTCGATATCGGCCCCGAGAATATCCAGATTGAGAACAGAGGCGGGCATGCGCACCGCACCCTCGTCAAGTTTGGCGGCATAGCTCGCAGGCACGCGCTTGCCGCGCATCCGGCCGTTCAGATCACAGGCCGCGACACGAAATGTTGCATGATCTCCGGGGTTCAGAGGTGTCATTCAGCCTGCGACCGAGGCTTGGTAAATGCTGTCGATGCTTCTGGCGATCGCGGCGTCGAACGCGGCATCGCTCTGCTGTGCGCTCAAGCCTTCGGTCAGCGCGCGCGAGAAACTCGCCACCATTCCGGTGTTCTGTGCCAGACGGGCGTTGGCCTCGTCGCGGCTGTAGCCACCGGACAGGGCCACGACCCGCAACACGCGGGGGTGGTCGATCAGCGGTTTGTAGAGGTTCGCGGACTCCGGCAGGGTCAGTTTCAGCATCACGTCCCGGTCTTCGGGCAGGGCATCGAGGTGGCCGGCAAGCTCTGCCAGCAACATCGCCTCGGCCGCGGCCTTGTCCGGGATCGAGATCGTGACCTCCGGCTCGATGATCGGCACCAGCCCGTGGTCCAGTATCTGCGCACCGATATCGAATTGCTGCGCGACGTTGGCGGCAATGCCGGTTGCGTTGGCTGCATCAATCACAGAGCGCATCTTGGTGCCGAAAATTCCGGCCTCGGTCGCACGGCGCAAAAGCGGCTCCAGATCCGGCATCGGCTTCATCAGACGCACGCCGTCGCGTTCTTCCGCCAATCCTTTGTCCACTTTAAGAAACGGCACCACGCCTTTGTTTTCCCATATATATGCGGCCGTCGGTTTACCCGCGATCTGGCGGTCCATCGTCATTTCAAACAGAATGGCGCCGATGATCCTGTCCCCGGAAAAGGCGGGCGCCTGCGCGATGCGGCTGCGCATCTCGTGGATCAGGTCGAACATTTCGGCCTCGGTGGTGTAGGCGTCCTCGTCGATGCCGTAGAGGCGCAGCGCCTTGGGGGTCGACCCGCCGGACTGGTCCAGCGCAGCGATAAAGCCATTCCCCTCGCGGATTTTCTCGGTTTGAGCGGCGTTCGCCATGTCGCTGTTCCTTCTTTCGGCACCCCGGTCCAGTCAGACAGTCTCTTAGGATAGCGCGGAGGTTCACGCAACGGCGATGATGTCAGCCGCCCCATTGCCCCAAGGCAAGCGCCGCCACCGAAACCAGAAGCAAAGCGGCAAAGACCAGATTGACCCGTCTGGCCGTTCGCGGTGTCCGGACAGTGCGGGAAAGACCCGCGCCGAGGCTGAGCCAACACAGGTTGACCACGCAAAGCACCACAAGAATGAGCCCGGCCTTGCAGAGGGTGTCGTGGATCGGGTTGCCGGAGATCAGCGCAGGCCCGGACATCAGTGCGCCCATGGCGGCGTAGGCTTTCGGATTGGCCAGTGAAACGACGGTTCCGGTATGCCAGCGCGGCGCAGGTCCCGCGGCCGCGGCCTGTGCGCCGAGCGGGGGCGCGGTGGCGATGCGGTAGGCAAGGTACAGAAAGTAGGCCAGCGCAAGCGCGGTGATCAGCGGAACCGCGCCGGGCAGGCCGAGGATCAGCGCGGCCACGCCGGTTCCGGTGATCACCAGAACCAGTGCGACGCCCAGGTTGAGCCCCGCCATATAGGCCAGTCCGCGCCGCCGCCCGAACGACGCGCCCACGGCCGCAACGCTCAGCGTGTTCGGACCCGGACTGCCGATCAGCGCGAACGCCGCCAGCAGGAACGCTGCCAGACCCTCGACGCCCGGCACGGGCTCAGCCCTCCAGCGCGGCGATGCCGGGCAGGGTCTTGCCTTCCATCCACTCAAGAAAGGCGCCGCCAGCGGTGGAGATGTAGGTAAAGTCCTGCGCGGCCCCGGCGTGGTTGAGTGCCGCCACGGTATCCCCGCCGCCTGCGACCGAGACAAGCTGTCCGGCCCGGCTTTGCGCTGCGGCATGGGCGGCGGTTGCGTTTGTGGCGGCGTCAAAGGGTGGGATTTCGAAGGCCCCGAGCGGCCCGTTCCAGATCAGTGTGGCGGCCCGGTCGATCGCTGCATTGATCCGCGCCACCGACTGCGGTCCGGCGTCCAGAATCATCCGGTCCTCCGGGCAGGCATGGGCCGGCACGGTTTCGGACAGGACGCCCTCCTGCAAAGCATCGGCCACCACCACATCCGCAGGCAGAAGGATGTCGCATCCCGCGGCACCCGCCTTGCTGAGAATGTCGCGGGCCGTGGGCGCCATGTCATGTTCGCACAGCGACAGCCCCACCTGCAGCCCCTGCGCGGCAAGAAACGTGTTGGCCATGCCGCCGCCGATCACCAGCATGTCGACCTTCGAGACAAGGTTGCCCAGCAGATCGAGCTTGGTCGACACCTTGGCGCCGCCCACGACCGCCAGCACCGGGCGTGCGGGTGATCCCAGTGCGGCGTCCAGCGCCGACAGCTCCGCCTGCATAAGCCGCCCCGCGCAGGCGGGAAGCAGCCGTGCCAGCGCCTCGGTCGAGGCATGCGCGCGATGGGCGGCGGAAAAGGCATCGTTGCAGTAGACGTCGCCCAGGGCAGCCAGGCGGGCGGCGAATGCCGGGTCGTTGGCCTCTTCGCCCGGATGGAAGCGGATGTTTTCCAGAAGCAGCACCTCGGCCGCGCGCGCCTCTGCCGTCAGGTTTTCAGCCCCCTCCAGCGTTTCGATGAATTGCACGCGCCGGCCCAGTGCCTCTGCCAGCGCAGGTACGACGCGGCGCAGCGACATGTCGTCGACCACCTTGCCTTTGGGCCGGCCGAAATGCGCGATCAGCATCGGCGTGCCGCCACGCGCGATGATCGTGTCGATTGTCGGCTTGATCCGGTCGAGGCGCGTCGTGTCCGTGACCTCTCCATTCTCCATGGGCACGTTGATGTCCACACGGGTCAGGACAAGGCGATCCTCAAGGTCGATCTCGTCGAGGGTTTTCCATACCATGCCGCACCTCCCACAGCCGATCTTCCGGCTTGTCCGGGCGCCTTTTGGCGCGGCACCCCGTCTGCGTCAACCACCCGCTTGGCATTCCCCGGCCAAGCGCCTAGGGTCGCGCCGAACCTGATGCATAAGGAAGCCCCGATGGCCGAAATCAAGGACCCTGAAAACACCATTCTGATCGAGTTGAAGGACGGCACCGTCACGATCGAGTTGCTGCCGGATGTCGCGCCGGGCCATTGCGACCGGATCAAGGAACTGGCGCGCGAAGGCGCGTATGACAACGTCTGTTTCCACCGGGTGATTGATGGCTTTATGGCGCAGACCGGGGATGTGGCGCATGGCAACATGGAACAGGGTTTCAATCTGCGCATGGCCGGGACAGGCGGAAGCGACAAGGCCGATCTGAAGGCGGAGTTTTCCGGCGTTCCGCATGACCGAGGCACGCTCGGGGCGGCGCGCAGCCAGAACCCCGACAGCGCCAACAGTCAGTTTTTCATCAATTTTTCGGACAACCACTTTCTCAATCGGCAATACACGGTCTATGGCCGCGTAATCGACGGGATGGAGCATGTGGATGCCATCATGCGCGGCGAACCGCCGTCAAACCCGGACCGGATGATCAGCATGAAGGTGGCCGCAGATGCGTAAGATCGTTGGACCCGTGATTGCAATGCTTCTTGCCGGGCCGGCGCTGGCGACGGGGCTGGTCATCGAGATCGAAGGCGAAGCCAATGGCACCGTCGTGATCGATCTGCTTGACGATGTGGCGCCCGAGCATGTGGCCCAGATCGCCGCCCTGGCCAGCGAGGGCGCCTATGACGGCGTGGTCTTTCACCGGGTGATTGAGGGCTTCATGGCGCAGACCGGCGACGTCCGGCACGGCAAGGCCGGGGGCGATATGCGCCGCGCGGGCACAGGTGGCAGCGACCGTCCGGATCTCAAGGCGGAATTTTCCGATATTCCGTTTGATCGCGGCGTCGTGGGCATGGCGCGCGGCGGGCACAGCGTGGACAGCGCAAACAGCCAGTTCTTCATCATGTTTGAACCGGTCCACCAGCTGAACGGGGATTACACTGTCGTGGGTCGCGTCACCGAGGGCATGGACGTCGTGGATGCCATCAAACGGGGATCGCCGGCCGCAAACGGCGTGGTGACCGGTGCGCCCGACACGATGACCAGCGTCACGGTGACCGACTGAACGGGTCGGCCACAGATCGCGCCGCGCCCACCGGGTACGAGCCGCTCGATACGCCAAAACCGGTGGCCGACGGGCTGTGGCTGATCGACGGCCCCCCGGCGCAGGGAACCCGGCTTCGCCTGCCGACCCGTGCCGTTGTCGTGCGCCTGTCCGACGGGACGCTGTGGCTTTATGCGCCGACCCGGCTGACGCCCGAACTGTGTGACAGTCTCGACGCGCTCGGCACGCTGGCCCATATCGTTGCGCCTGCGCCGTCGCGCCTTGATACGCTGCCCGACTGGCTGGAGCATTATCCGAAGGCCCGCTTCTGGGCCGCCCCGGGTGTGATGGAGCGTGCCGCGCAATTGTCCATTCCCCTGCGAAAGCCGCGCGCCCTGGACAGAAAGGATGCCGGCGCGGACTGGCGCGAGGATCTGCATCAGCTTTTGGTTCAGGGCCATCCCGATCATGCCGAGGCTGTCTTTTTCCACCGTTCATCCGACACGCTGATCGTTTGTGACCTGATCTCGGCCGTCGAAACCGCGCATCTTTCGGCCTGGATGCGGCCGGTGATCTGGCTGCTGGGCCTCGACGACGCCGTCGGGCGCATGCCGCGCTGGCTGCGCCGAGGCGTGCGCGACGAGATGGCACTGGCCGACAGTGTTGAACGGATGATCGGGTGGGGTCCGAGGCGGATCATCCTGTCGCAGGGGCGGTGGTATCGCCGCGACGGTGTGGCCGAACTGGAGCGGGCGTTTCGCCACATCCTGCGCGATCGGCAATGGGAAAAGGCGCTGCGGCAGATGGACAGCGGGTCGCGTTAGCGGATCAGTGCGGGGCGAAACTTCAGGCGCGGACGCTCCTGTTGCGGAAGATGCCGGTTCAGGTAGCGGTTGATGCGCCCGAAAATCCAGATCAGCACCAGCGTCAGCAGGATGAAGTATCCCGCCAGGATCGGATAGGGCACGAAGGGGTTGAATGTCTTGTCGGCGAAGTAGTTGGCGTAATAGAGCGCGTCTCCGCGTTGCTGCCAGGCTGGGAAGGCCGAGAAGAAAACCAGCGTCGTGGCGTGAAAGAGAAAGATCGCCTCATTCGTGTAGGCGGGCCAGGCCAGCCGCAACATGGTAGGCCAGACAATCCGTCGAAATCTGGGCCAGCCGGAAAAGCCATAGGCGTCCGCCGCCTCGACATCACCCTTGGGGATCGCGCGCAGCGCGCCATAAAAGATCTCTCCGGAATAGGCCGCGGTGTTGAGGAACAGCACGATCAGTGCGCCGAGCCAGGCCGCGGTCAGCGGATCGAAGATCGGCGCCACCTGTTTGAGGCTGAGAAACGCGAAATAGGCAAAGAAGAACTGGATAAACAGCGGCGATCCCCGGAACAGGAAAATGAACCACGCCGCGGCGCGCCGGATCACCGGGTTCCTTGATCCCTTGCCGACGCCCACGGCTGTCGCCAGCAAGAACCCCAGACTAAGCGCCATGAGCCCGAAATAGACATTCCAGATCATGCCGGAGCCGATCAGCGTGAATTGCTGGCAGAGGGTGAAATCTTCGCGCGGCAACAGCCGTTCACCGATGCCGACAGACCGCAACCCATACGCCTGAATCGTCTCCCAGCAGGTCATCGCGCTCATGCCGCGGCCTTTCTCAGCGCTTCGCCCCCGGTCGTCGCCTGCCCAAGCGTGAACCGTTGCATCAGCCTTTCCAGAAAGAGCTCCGAGACACGCGTCAGCCCCAGGTAAAAGACCAGAAGCGCCAGAAAATACCACATCCGCCAGTCACCGTGGGGATAGTCGGTAAAGCGGGGCAGGGCCGTGCCCCCCAGTTCACGCGCCCAGTACACAATGTCCTCGACCCCGAGCAGAAAAAGAAGCGGTGTCGCCTTTGTCAGCACCATCCAGAGGTTTCCGAGGCCGGGCAGGGCATAGACCCACATCTGCGGGACAAGGATGCGCCAGAATATCTGACGGCGCGTCATCCCGTAGGCTTCGGCGGTTTCAAGCTGGCCGTGCGGAACGGACCGCATTGCCCCGTACAGCACATTGGCCGCAAACGCCCCGAACACGATGGCAAAGGTGAGGACGGCCAGAAAGAACCCGTAGCTTTCATGCACCCATTGCGCCGCGTCGCCCAGTGGCAGTTTGGCGGCGTCGCAGACCACAAAGTCGTTGCCCTGGCGGATCGGTTCCGTCCATTCGGGGCACTTCAGCTTGTGCCGCATCCATTCGAAAGCCTGATCCAGGGCAATGACAAAAAACAGGAAAAACGCGATATCCGGGACGCCACGCACGATCGCAATATAGCCTTTGCCCAGCAGCGAGACCGGCAGAATGCGCGACCTTGCCGCCGAGGCGCCGGCAAACCCGAATGCCAGCGCGGCAGGTGCGGTGATGGCCAGCAGGACCAGAACCACAACCACTGAAATGTAGAGATTGGCATGTTTGGGTGTGGTCAGGTAGCAGGTCAGCCACTGATAGGTGCCGAGCACCGAAGGGTCTGTGCAATAGGAAAACATGGGCTGCCCTGTTCGGGGCCCGGCGATCTTTCACGCCGGGCCGCAATCGCGTCCTGCGATCAGAAGGTCGTCGAGACTTCCCATTTCAATATCAGCTTGTTGAGGGAGCCGTCATTCTTCATCGAGGTGATCGCCTCGTTCAGCTTTTCCTTTAGCTCCGTATCCGATTCCCGGACACCCAGGCCGACGCCGCCGCCCAGCGGCACATCCTCACCCACAAAGCTGAGTTCTGCATCCTCCGCCACGATCGGCGCCAGATAGGACTTGTCGGCCAGCACCGCATCGGCCTCACCGTTCTTGACGGCCGCAACCGTCTCTTCCGGGGTCGAGAACTCGACCAGCGTGGCGCCGCTTTCGGCGATATAGCCGGCCTGGATCGTGCCGGTCTGCGCCGCGATGACGCCGCCCTTCAGATCCACGCCGATGTCCACTCCTGCATAGGCAGAGGGATCGGGAGGCGTGTAGTTCTGTGTGAAGTCAATGACTTCATCGCGCTCGTCGGTGATCGACATACCCGCGATAATGGCGTCGTAGTTGCCGGCAACAAGGTTCGGAATGATCGAATCCCAGTCGTTCTTGACCCATTCGCAGGTCAGGCCCGCGCGGCTGCACAGCTCGTCTCCGAGTTCGCGTTCAAACCCGTCGATCTCGCCCGCGTCGTTCACAAAATTCCACGGCGCATAGGCGCCTTCCGTGCCCAGCCGCACAGTGTCCTGTGCCATTGCCATGCCGGCGCTCAGTACCGCGGCCATCGCGGTCAGTGTCAGTTTTCTCATTTTGGTCTCCCTGGTCTTTCAAATTTGGTTTTCGAATTGACAGGCCGCTCTTGCGAGCGCGTCAGGCCGCCTGCGTGGAACTGAGAAATTGTCGCAGACGTTCCGATTTCGGGGCGCCGAACAGTGTTTCGGGCGCGCCCTCTTCCTCGATGCGCCCCTGATGCAAAAAGACAACGTGGTCAGATACATCATGTGCCATTTTCATGTCATGCGTGACGATCATCATCGTCCGGCCCTCGGTCGCCAGATCCTTGATGACCCGCACCACTTCCTGTTCCAGTTCGGGATCGAGCGCGCTGGTCGGCTCATCGAACAGAAGCGCCTCGGGTTCCATGCACAATGCGCGCGCAATCGCGGCACGCTGTTGCTGGCCACCTGACAATTGCGCGGGGTAGACATCGCATTTGTCGCCGATGCCCACCTTTTCCAGATAGTGGCGGGCCACCACCTCGACATCGCCATGGTCGCGGCCGAGCACGGTCACCGGGGCCTCCATCACATTTTCCAGAATGGTCAGATGCGCCCACAGATTGAACTGCTGGAACACCATCGACAGATTGGTGCGGATGCGCAGCACCTGTTTGGGGTCCGCGGGATGCCTGTGCGCGCCGGTGCCACGCCAGGCCACCGGTTCTCCCTTGAACACGATGTCGCCCTGCTGGCTGTCTTCCAGAAGATTGGCACAGCGCAGAATCGTGGATTTCCCCGAACCGGACGATCCGATCAGCGACACCACGGTGCCTTTCGCCGCCTCGATGTCCACGCCCTTGATGACCTCAAGGTCACCGTAGGCTTTGTGAAGATCTCTGATTTCAATGACCGGTTTCGTATCCACCAAAAGCGGCATCCTCAGACATTTGCCCCGTTGCGCCCGATACTAGGACGCAATTTCCCTCCTAATGCAAGCCGATGCCGGATCTCCGGGGCCCGAAAGCGCGCGCGCGACGCTGCGTCATGTGGCCCGGGGCAGGGTGCCGGGTACCGCCGGTGGCAAGGGCTGGGCCAGATACCGGGCCGCCGGAAGGCATAAGATTCCTTTCAGGCACAGGGCGTCT
This sequence comes from Pseudomonadota bacterium, assembly GCA_039028815.1. Lineage (GTDB taxonomy): Bacteria > Pseudomonadota > Alphaproteobacteria > Rhodobacterales > Rhodobacteraceae > Roseovarius. The sequence continues at coordinate 47,270 of JBCCHI010000001.1, read as the reverse complement.
CGGTCTTCGGGCTGAAGATCTTCGATTGCCTTGGCGATCGCCTCGGAAAGCATGGCGGACGCTTGCGCGTTCGCCGTCACAAAGGGCAGACCCGGTGTCGGGGCGGTTGTATCAATCACCCGCAGTGCCTGCGTCCAGTCGTCGAAACGGCACATCAGCCGCCAGCTATGCGCATCAAGTGCGGCCAGATCGGCGCGGCCTTCGGCCACCGCGCGCGCAGATCCGGCATGCGCGCCGGTTTCGACAAATCCGCCAAAGCCAATTCCGGCGTCCTGCGCGTGCGCGGCGGGCGCGGCCCAGCCGCTTTGTGACAGAGGGTCGTTCAGGGCCAGGCAGGCGCCGTCGAACGCGCTGAACGCGTCTCTCGGGTCATCCTGCCGCGCCACAATGACCGAACGGTAGTACCCCGGCGCACATCCCTCGAGCCCGTAATCCGGCGTGCCCACAAGCGTGACATGCCTGTGCAGGCTGTGCCGGTAGGGCAGGCCACAGGTTTGCGACAGGACAAGTTCGGGGTGACGCCACAGATCCCACAGCGTGCCGCCGGCGTCATCCACGGATGTCAGGTGATCGGGTGCGTCATCCAAGTCACGCCGCACAAGGTGCCAGAATCTGTCATATGCGTCGCGCAGTTCCGGCCGGTCGTACATCGGCAGACTGGCCAGACCTGTCACCAGTCAACCTTGCCGTGCGACGCGCTGCCGGGCCATTGCGCTGTCCACATCGCTCACACCGAGAAAGTTTGACGCCATGCGGATGAGCGCATCTTCTTCCTGCTCGCGGCTGCCATCCGCCAGCGCGACCTGCCAGAGCGCCTCGATCACATCGAGGCGGTTTTCATACGGCACCGCATCCTTGATCGCGCGGGTGAAGCGGACCGTATCGGGCGCTTCGGCCTCGACCGCCTCGGCCTCGCTGCGCAAGGACCTGGCGCCGTCTTCGTCCAGCCCGTACCGCTGTTCTGCAATCGACAGGATGCGGGCGCGCTGCGCCTCATCGTACACGCCATCCGAGCGCGCTATGCGCACCAAAAGCGCTGTCAGTGCAAGACGCGCATCGCTTCCGGCCAGTTGATCCGGTTCGGTTGCGGTCAGTTTCTGAAGAAATCCTGAAAACATAGGGCGCATATATGCCACCCGATCAGTCGCGCCAATGTTTATTTTTCCATCGCCTCGGCGGCGCGGCGTTGCGCCTCTGCACCGTCCTCGTCCCGCAATCCCAGAGCCTTGCGCACATCCTCGAGCAGCGCCGCCTCCGCCGGGTCCAGCCCGCCATCCGCAAGGGCCACCTCCCACATGGCTTCCAGCGCATCGAGCCGTGCCTCCATCCGGACCGTCGCCTGAATGAGATGCGCCAGATCGACATGATCCGGCGCCGATTTTTCAATGCGTTCGCATGTTGCCCGCATCTTTGCCGCCTCGATCGGACCAAGATCAAAGAGGCGCGACAGCAACCGGTCGATCCGTTTGATTTCGGCAAAGGCGTACTGGTGGTCCGACAGGGCGGCCCGCACCAGAAGAGCGCCCAGAGCGAGTTTTTCGTCCATTTCGGGCAGCGGCGGAGGTTCGGGCGCGTCGAAGGCGTGCAAAAGGCGGTGAAAGAGGTTGCCGACATCCATGCGCAGGGTCCTTAATTCGCAATTGCAGCGCGCCGCGTCCCGAATGCGACCGGCACCGGCCCTTTGATCCGCCACATTCACTGCTTGCGCCCCGGGGCACAAGCGGATCGGCCGGATTGCCGAGAACCTGATGCAATATGCGCAATACGGTCACATTTCTTCCACGAAAAACTGCAGGGCAGCGTCTGAAACCGGAACAGGACGGGCAGGCGGGTTGCGTTTGCACAATCAAAGGTCAGGCAGATGAAAAAAGGTCAGGCAGATGAAAACCGGTACGGGCCAGCGTGATCCGGATGCATGCGCAAAGCCGCGCGCACAAGGCCCATCATGGCCACGCAACGCCGATGCGCAATCGGTGTGCAGAGCCGTGCGGCACTGTGTCTGGACCGGAGAGCCGGATACGGCCCTGTCCCGCGCAATGGCCGGCAAAGGCGTCGATCTGGGAACAGCGATCACAGTCTTTTTCAACGGCGCGCCCGGGCGTTTCAATCTTGTCCCGAAACGCGACGTGCCGCGCCAGTTGCGTCACGAGGCAAGCCTGCTTGATTCGATCTGCCTGCGGATCAACGCCGGATTCTATCTCGTCTGGCCGGACAGTTGCGTCGATGACCCCCGCCTCGTGACGCGCTGGCTTGATGCACAGCGCGCGGACCGCTTTGCCGGTCGACAGGGACGGTATGTTCTGGACGAAAAGAGGATCAACACCGTTCTTGACGGAACACTGCGCCCTGATCCAGTCCTCGAAAACCGGCGCTATGCACCCAGGGCCTCGATCCTGCGGGATGTTCTGAGCCCGGTCGCCGGGCTTGGTGTCTCGCGCGATGCGCTTCGCTTTCTGCCGGAGGAGGACGAGACCGTCGAGGAGGAGCCGCGCATCGAACTGTGATGCGACACGCGTGGCCGATCGCCCTTCACACGCAAAACGTCACACGCAAGACATACACGCGCGTCGTCACACAAGCCGGGAGGTTTCCAGCGCCGCGCGCACGAAATCGGCAAACAGCGGATGCGGCGCGAAGGGCTTGGACTTCAGTTCGGGATGAAATTGCACGCCGATGAACCAGGGGTGGTCGCGCCACTCCACGATTTCGGGCAGGCGACCGTCTGGCGACATGCCTGAAAAGCGCAAGCCGCAGTCTTCAAGCTTCTTTCGGTACTTTATGTCCACTTCGTAGCGATGCCGGTGGCGCTCGTCGATGTTGGTGACACCGTAGACATCCGCCACCTTCGAGCCGCTCTCCAGCACAGCATCATACGCGCCCAGCCGCATTGTGCCGCCCTTGTCGTCGCTGACCTTGCGCGTTACCTTCTGGTTGCCCTGCACCCACTCCTTGAGGTGGTAAACCACGGGTGTAAAACGTTTTTTGCCAGCTTCGTGATCGAACTCTTCCGAACCGGCATCTTTCAGACCCGCCATGTTCCGCGCGGCTTCGATGACGGCCATCTGCATGCCCAGACAGATGCCGAGATAGGGTATCCTGCGCTCGCGCGCGAATTGCGCGGCCTTGATCTTGCCCTCCGTGCCACGCTCGCCAAAGCCACCGGGCACGAGGATGGCGTGAAAACCTTCCAGATGCGGCGCGGCGTCTTCATGCTCGAAGATCTCGGCATCCACCCATTCCACCTTGACGCGTGCCCGGTTGGCCATGCCGCCATGCGTGAGCGCCTCCTTGATCGACTTGTAGGCGTCTTCGAGCTGGGTGTACTTTCCGACAATGGCAACCTTGACCTCGCCGTCGGTGGTGTGAATGCGGTCGGCCACGTCCTGCCAGACGCTCAGGTCCGGGCGCGGGGCGGGGGAAATTTCAAACGCATCCAGCACCGCCTGATCCAGCCCCTCGCGATGATAGGCCAGCGGCGCCTCGTAGATCGAGTTCAGGTCGTAGGCGGCAACGACATCGTCCTTGCGCACATTGCAAAAGAGCGCGATTTTTTCGCGTTCCTTGTCCGGGATGGGCTGTTCGGAACGGCAGACCAGAATGTCGGGTGCGATACCGATCGACTGCAGTTCCTTCACGGAGTGCTGTGTCGGTTTGGTCTTCAACTCGCCGCTGGCCGTGAGAAAGGGCAGCAGGGTCAGGTGCATGAAAATGCACTGTCCGCGCTTGCGGTCATGGCTGAACTGGCGGATCGCCTCGAAGAAGGGCAATCCTTCGATATCGCCAACCGTGCCGCCAATTTCGCACAGCATAAAATCGACCTCGTCATCGCCGATGGCAATGAATTCCTTTATTTCGTTGGTCACATGCGGAACGACCTGGATGGTCTTGCCCAGATAGTCACCGCGTCTTTCGCGTTCCAGCACGTTGGAGTAGATCCGCCCTGACGAAACGGAATCTGTCATCCGTGCGGGCACCCCGGTGAAGCGTTCGTAGTGCCCGAGATCGAGATCGGTTTCCGCGCCGTCATCGGTGACAAACACTTCGCCGTGTTCGAACGGTGACATGGTGCCCGGATCGACGTTCAGGTAGGGATCGAGTTTTCGCAGCCGGACGGAAAAGCCGCGCGCCTGCAACAGCGCGCCAAGCGCCGCCGAGGCCAGCCCCTTGCCGAGCGAAGACACGACACCGCCGGTGATGAAAACGTATCGTGCCATGAACTGATGCCTCTCCCCGTGTGTCCGACCTGGGCGCCGGATCAATCGCCTGATGCGGGCGTGGCGTCATTCAGCAGCGTTTCTGCCCTGCGGAAGACCGCGCCATCACGGGATTTAAGGATAGAGGGATTCGGGGCAAAGGGGCAATATGCTGTGATGCGCCGATTGGCGTTCCGCTATCGATTGTGGTGCTTCAGCCGCCAAAAGCGCCGCGCGCCTGGTCAGTTCGCCTGCGGCACCAGCGGTGAGTCATCGCCGGGTGACGGCGGCAGAAGGCTTTCGCCGCTGTCCGGCAACGCCGGAGCGCTGCGCGCGGGCACATCATCTGTGATGCGATCCAGAACCGAGCCGCTGCCGGCTTTCTGTGCCGCAATGACGGTCAGCGTCAGTGTGGTGGCAAAGATCGACAACCCCAGCACCCATGTCAGCTTGCCAAGTGCCGTGGCCGCGGCGCGTCCGGTCGTGACGTTGCCGCCACCGCCCATGCCAAGCCCGCCGCCCTCGGAGCGCTGCAACAGCACGACACCGATCAGCGCCAGCGCCAGAAGCAGGTGAACAAGCAGGATAACGTTTTCCATCGTCGCGGGGTTCCCGGGATTGTGATGGGCGGTATCTAAGCAATTCCGACTGCGCCCGCAAGCCGCCTGACACCGGTCAGGTGCGACCAGTCGCACCAACCCGCGCGCGCGCCGGTAGATTCGGGTTTCGCGATGGTCATCGCATGGCTATACCAGCGCGGGGTGACATCCGGAGAGGAAGGGCGGCATGGCCAACGTAGTGGTTGTCGGCGCGCAGTGGGGCGACGAGGGCAAGGGCAAAATCGTCGATTGGCTCAGCGAGCGCGCCGATGTCATTGCCCGTTTTCAGGGCGGCCACAATGCCGGTCATACTCTTGTGGTCGGCGGCAAGGTTTACAAACTGAACGCGCTGCCGTCGGGTGTTGTGCGTGGCGGCAAGCTCTCGGTGATCGGCAATGGCGTCGTGCTGGATCCCTGGCACCTGATCAATGAGATCGAGGCGATCCGGGGTCAGGGCGTCGATATCTCACCGCAGACGCTGATGATTGCCGAAAACACACCGCTGATTCTGCCGATTCACGGAGAACTCGACCGCGCCCGCGAAGAGGCCGCGCGCTCTGGCACCAAGATCGGGACGACCGGGCGCGGCATTGGTCCGGCCTACGAAGACAAGGTGGGCCGTCGGTCGATCCGCGTGGCCGACCTGGCGGATCCTGCGACCCTGGAGGCGCGGCTCGACCGGGCGCTGCAACATCATGACCCCTTGCGGCGCGGACTTGGGATCGAGCCTGTCAGCCGCGAGACATTGCTGACGGCGCTCAAGGACGTTGCGCCGCTGATCCTGCCCTACGCCGCGCCGGTCTGGAAGGTGCTGAACGAGAAACGCCGCGCCGGAAAGCGGATTTTGTTCGAAGGCGCCCAGGGCGCGCTGCTTGACATAGATTTCGGCACATATCCGTTTGTGACCTCCTCGAACGTGATCGCCGGGCAGGCGGCGACAGGGGTCGGGATCGGGCCCGGATCGATCGATTATGTGCTCGGGATCGTGAAAGCCTACACGACCAGAGTGGGCGAGGGACCGTTTCCCACCGAACTGAAGGATGACGATGGCAGACGGCTGGGCGAGCGCGGGCATGAATTCGGCACGGTGACCGGGCGCGAACGGAGATGCGGCTGGTTTGACGCAGCCCTCGTGCGCCAGACCTGCGCGACCTCCGGTGTCAACGGCATTTCCCTGACCAAACTCGATGTGCTTGACGGGTTTGAAACCCTCAGAATCTGTGTCGCGTATGATCTGGACGGACGGCGACTGGACCATCTGCCAATGGCGGCCGATCTTCAGGCGCGCTGCGTGCCGATCCTCGAGGACATGCCGGGCTGGTCCGAAAGCACCGAAGGCGCGCGCAGCTGGGCTGATCTGCCGGCCAATGCGATCAAGTACGTGCGCCGGGTCGAAGAGTTGATCGAATGCCCGGTGGCGCTACTCTCTACCTCACCGGAACGGGAAGACACCATTCTTGTGACGGATCCTTTTGCGGACTGACGCGGAAAGACGTTTCACATGGCCCTGAGCTACAAACAAAGGCGGCGCTGGTCTCTGCTGATCCTGCTGGTGGCCCTGCCGCTCTATATTGTCGTCGCGGTCAATTTCACCGACTGGCTTCGTGCCCGCACGGGCGGGCTTGGCGTGCTTGTGGAGTTTGCGATTTTCGTCGCGCTTGGTGTCGCCTGGGTTCTGCCGCTCAAACCTGTGTTCAAGGGTGTCGGACAGGCCGACCCGGACGCACCGCCGTCCGATGATACGCAAAGCGACCGGCCAAAGCCCTGATTGCAGCCACCTGCGGAACGACTTGAAACCCACGGGCGTTGTGCTTGCCCTGCGCGATATCCGATGTCTCGGGTTTGAGGCCGGGCACGTCGATGCGTGTCTCGAACACCCCGCCGCGCAGGGTTTCGCGTCGTGCTGCGCGCTTCAGGCGGCCAGCCTGTTGCGGCGTGGCAGGGCGGCCGTGTCTTCCACCCCCAAAAGTAGCATTGCCTCGCGGCGTGACAGGATTCGGCGGCAGGCCGATGCAGCCCCGGGCAGGCCGCCCGCCCCGGACATGACGTCATCAAGATGCATCAGATCGTCCGGAGCAATCGCCACCAGCGCCTCGTCCCCGAGAAGCATGCTTTCGGCCGGGCATCCGTTGGCGCACAGCACATCATGCGTCCCGCACAGGATGTGGTAATAGGCCAGCGGGCCTTGTGGCTCTACAATGTCCACGCCGGGCAGCGCGCACAGATGCTTGGCCGCGACCAGCACTTCGGTTTCGCCAAAGTACAGCTCGGCGCGCGCGTCGCATACCAGTACTCGGTGGTTTTGGGATACATGCAGATCGCGTGCCGGCGTCTCTTTCCCCAAAGCGCCGGCACGTATGCGCACGGGCAGCAGACGCGGATCGCCGCGCCAGTCGTGTTCGGGGCACAGGCCGCCGCCGCGCCAGAGGACGGGTTGCGTGCCGTTGTCGCGTGTCAGCAACTTCTGGCCGATCCTGAGGTCTTCGACGGCAACCGGACCCGTTTCGGTTGCCATAAGCGTGCCCGCCGCAAAGCAGACGCCAAAGATCGTGATGTCGATGGTCTGGGTTACCGGCGCGGCTCCGCTTGTGGTCGGAGCGGCCTGAATAACGAAACTGTCGGCCAGGGTTTCCCCCAGAACAAGGTCTTCGACCGCGGGATTGCTGTCGTCCAGAGTGTACCGCCAGATCACGCTGTCGCCGGTGACGACGACAAGGCCGGTGCCGGGGTCGGTGATGTCGGCCAGCGTCGCGGTGCCGAAATCCGGCGGGTCCACGATGGTCCAGTCTGACACGATCGGGTCAAAGAAGATGCCTTCGCCGACGTCCAGCAGGACCGAGTTCAACTGGCCGGTGGCGTCCACGCCGGACCCTTCGGTCACGTCGCCAGCGGTGTCGCCGCCTATGAACACCTGTACCATCAGGCCGCGCCCAGAAGGGTCGCGAAGTCACCCTTGCGATAGATCTTCAGCCCCACGCTCCGGTCCTGGCGCCGGAACCATTCGACGATGCGGGGTGTTTTCAGATCACCGGCAAGCCGGTTGGTGCGCACACGGTCGTAGGGCAGATCGCTTTTCAGCTTTTCCACGACCTGCGCCGTCTGTCCGAAGGGCATGACAAAATCGACAATCCAGAACGATGTCCCCGAAGTCCAGTCTTCGGGGGCAAGGGCGATATCATCCACCGCATAGCGCCGCTCGGCCTCGGGCGAGAGACCGGCAAAGGTGGCAAACCCGCGTGGATATCCCTCTGCGCTGCGAAAGATGTGATAGTGCTTCAGCCGCAAGGGCGTTTCGAATCCGTAGAAATTCTGCGCCAGCGTGTGCGCGCGGTGCGTCGGTGACAAAGACGCCAGAAACATCATCGCTCCAAAATCCGCCAGCACCTCCTGCGGCAGATCAAACCAGTCATTTGGATACGATTTTGCCATTTTGGCAGTATTGTTTCCATTTATGGCAAGAATATGGCCGCTGCGGTGTCGCAAACGCGGTTCGAAGCCGCGCCAGCACCCGCGCGCGCCGTCGTGCAAGACTGCGCGTTGCGGGCCGTGTCACGTCTGTTTCACCGTCTGTTTCACCGTTTGTTTTGTCCGGTTTCTTCAGCCTGCCCGCCGGTCCAAGGCCTTTCGCCTTTACCCCGACACACCAGCCTAAGGCGAAAGGCGCGCAGCTTGGGAACGCTGTGCTGCGTGACGCGACATTCTGCGTTTCAGGGGCGTCGCGTAACGCTTCAGAGCAGATGGCCCGACTTGCTGGCCTTGGTGGCCAGATAGGCGCGGTTGTGCGGGCTTTCGCCAACCCTGAGCGGCACGCGCGCGACCACATCAAGCCCGTTTGACGCCATCATCTGCAGTTTTGCCGGATTGTTTGTCATCAGCCGGACCGAGGTGAAGCCGAGGGCCTTTAGCACTTCCGCCCCGATGCGAAAATCCCGCTCGTCATCCTCGAAGCCGAGGCGATGGTTGGCCTCCACGGTGTCAAAGCCCTGATCCTGCAGCGTGTAGGCGCGCATCTTGTTGGCCAGGCCGATGCCGCGTCCTTCCTGATTGAGATAGAGAAGAACGCCCGCGCCTTCCTCGGCCATCTGCGCCAGCGCCGAACGCAGCTGCGGGCCGCAGTCGCATTTCAGGCTGCCCATGACATCGCCCGTGAAACAGGCGGAATGCAGGCGCGCCAGCACCGGTGCTTCGCGATCGGGGGCACCGATTTCGACGGCGTAATGCTCTTCGCCGCCATCCTCGGGGCGAAACACGTGCACACGGCCCGCTTCGGAAACCGCCAGAGGCACGCGCGCGCCCACGACTCTGTGAAGCGGCGCGGTTTCGTTCAGCAGCCTCTGGGTTTCGCCGGCGTCCAGGACCGTCAGATCGCCATGCGCGTCCGACAGGCCGGATCCGATATCCTGCACCAGCGCCGCGGGCAGAAGGCGCGCGGATTTCATCAGCGCGATCGCCGTGCGGTGCAGATCTGCATCGCCATCGCGCACCGTCGCCAGAGGCCCCTTCATGGGCCGGTCAAGATCCTGTGCAGGGTCCGCCACCGCGCGCACCCAGTCCGCGCCCGCATCCGCAGGCAGGACAACCCGCGCAAGATCGCCATCATAGGCCCGCGCCTTCAGCGTTTCCGCCCGGCGCGCCGAAATCGCCAGAACCGGCGGGGGGCGGTTTTCCGGATGTGTCACGTCACAAAGACGCGCCGCCGTCAGTGTTTCGGCCGCCAGAAGCAGAACGCCTTTGTCGCGGCGCGACAGAATGACCGGAACGCCCATGCGCAGATCAACCCGTGCACGGGCCAGGCGTTCCACCATGTCCGGTCCAAGGCTCATTCGATCGCTTCCATCATTTCCCGCATGCCCGTATCGGGCCACGCAGTCAGGCATGTAGTGTGTTTCGCAATGAGGCGAAACTCCAGGTGAAACAAATTTGCGCCTCTCAACACGTGGCCGTGATTGTGGTGACACACATCTTGTCGCGCGCGTGTTCACGCCGCACCTATTCGAAAAAGTATAGGAAAGGCGCACAATGGCACAGCTGAAGAAAATCCTGCTGGTGGATGACGATGACGATCTGCGCGAGGCGCTGAGCGAGCAACTGGTCATGACCGAGGACTTTGACGTGTTCGAGGCAGGCGACGGCGCCGCCGCGATGAACCGTGTCAAGGACGCGATCTATGATCTTGTCATTCTGGATGTGGGACTGCCCGACACGGACGGGCGCGAGTTGTGCCGCCTCATGCGCAAGCAGGGTGTGAAAGCGCCGATCGTCATGCTGACCGGGCATGATGGCGACGCCGACACGATCCTCGGCCTTGACGCGGGCGCCAATGACTACGTCACCAAACCGTTCAAGTTTCCCGTTCTTCTTGCCCGTATCCGGGCGCAGCTGCGTCAGCACGAGCAGTCTGAAGACGCGATCTTTCAGCTCGGGCCCTATACGTTCAAGCCGGCAATGAAGATGCTTGTGACCGAGGATGACCGGAAGATCCGCCTGACCGAAAAGGAAACGAACATCCTGAAGTTCCTGTACCGCTCGCCGGAAGGCGTTGTCGCGCGGGACATTCTGCTGCACGAGGTCTGGGGGTACAATGCGGGGGTCACCACGCACACGCTGGAAACCCATATCTACCGGCTGCGTCAGAAGATCGAACCGGACCCCTCGAATGCCCGTCTGCTGGTCACGGAATCGGGCGGCTACCGGCTGTTGTCCTGAGCCTCACGCGGCTGTCGTGACGCCCCGGGCGGGGCGGATACAGCCAGCGTACCGCATCGGGCAACCGGTCCGGCACGAGTATTTCCGGAAAGATGAAGCCTGAGGCGCAGTCTTACGAGGTGCGCGGCGTCGTCTGCGGTGCCGGCCATGTCTCCGGGTCCCCGACCGGCGGCTGCGGCATCTTGCGGTTCGATGCGTCGCGGTCTAACCCTGCGTGCATCTTCGGGAGTCGTTCATGCCCTTTACCCTTGCCACCTGGAACATCAACTCGGTGCGGCTGCGCGCGGACATCGTGGCGCGGCTTCTGACCGAAGAGGCGCCTGACATTCTGTGTCTGCAGGAATGCAAGAGCCCGGTGGAGAAGATACCGGCCGAACGCTTTGCCAAGCTGGGCTATCCTCACATGGTGGCGCGCGGCGAGAAGGGCTACAACGGGGTGGCGATCCTGTCCCGGTTGCCGATCGAGGATCTGGGAGACAAGGACTTTGCCGGTCTCGGACATGCCCGCCATGTGGCCGGCCGGCTGCAGGATGGCACGGTCATTCACAATTTCTATGTGCCCGCGGGTGGCGATGTGCCGGACCGGGACAGGAATGTGAAGTTCGGCCAGAAACTGGATTATCTGACGGACATGCGGGACTGGTTCCGGGAGGAAACGCCACGACGGTCCATTCTGGTCGGAGATCTCAACATTGCTCCGCGCGAGGACGATGTCTGGTCGCACAAGCAACTTCTGAAGGTGGTCAGCCACACGCCGATCGAGGTTGCGCATCTGTCCGACGCGATGGAGGCCGGCGGCTGGCAGGATGTCACGCGCACCGACATTCCCGAGGGTCAGCTGTACAGCTGGTGGAGTTACCGGGCGCGCGACTGGGACGCGGCCGACAAGGGGCGGCGGCTCGATCATGTATGGGCCAGCCCGGATGTTGCCGGCGCCGCGCATTCCAGCCGCATAGTGCGCGCGGCGCGCGGTTGGGACAAGCCAAGCGATCATGCGCCCGTGTTTGCGACTTTTGATCTCTAGGTTTCGGTGCGATGCCTCAGATCGTTTCGACATCTGTCTCTGTCGTTGCTCTGAGACACTCGGGCGCGGACGCTCAGGTTCTTCTTCTGGAACGTGCTGACACTCTTGCCGGTGAATGGTGTCATGTTGCCGGCGCGATAGAATCCGGCGAAACCGCCCCGGTGGCAGCGCTTCGCGAACTGGAGGAAGAAACCGGTCTTCGCCCGACGCGGCTCTATTCCGCAGACCATAATGAGGTCTACTACGACGTAAAACGCGATGTCATCCAGATAAGACCTGTGTTCGTTGCGATCGTACTCGAGGGTCGCGTGAGGTTGAACCAGGAACATAGTGCCTTTCGTTGGCTCGACATTTTGGGTGCAATGACCCTCGTGCCTTTTGGGGTGCAGCGCGTTCTGCTGCGCCATATTGAAGCCGAATTCATCCAACGACAGCCCCATCCGGCGCTTGAGGTTGCCCTGGGGTGAGCTGTGAGCGTCTTGTGTGCGGCACCCCCTTGCAACGCAGTGCCGCCTGAGCCACATACGGCTGACCACAGGCAGGACCCGATTGGAGGCCGTGATGCTGGAACTTGGCGGACAAACCCCTCAGGCTGGGGACGTGATCAAGGACGTCTCCGAGGCCGAATTCATGGTCGAGGTGGTCGAAGCCTCGCAGACCATACCGGTCATTGTCGATTTCTGGGCGCCATGGTGCGGCCCCTGCAAGACGCTGACGCCGGCGCTGGAACAGGCGGTGACGGGTGCGCGCGGTGCCGTGCGGCTTGCCAAGGTGAATGTGGACGAAAACCAGATGATCGCGGGGCAGCTTCGGGTGCAGTCGATCCCGACCGTCTATGCGTTCTGGAAGGGCCAGCCTGTCGATGGATTTCAGGGCGCGGTTGCACCGTCGGAGATTGACGCCTTCATCGAGCGCGTGGTGGCGCTGTCGGGTGGCGATGCCAGCGGCGGGCTGGACGAGGCCGTCGCCGCCGCGCAGGAGATGCTGGAACAGGGGGCCGTGGCCGATGCGGCCCAGACCTTTGCCGCAATTCTGCAGGAAGATGGCGCACATGCCGCAGCCTATGCCGGTCTGGTCGCCTGTCATATAGCAATGGATGATCTGGATCAGGCGGAGGCGGTTCTGAACGGTGCGCCCGCTGAAATCGCCGACAGCCCCGAGCTGGAGGCGGTGCATGCGCAGATTGCACTGGCGCGTCAGGCCGCCGATGCCGGTCCGGTGGGAGAGCTGCGCGCCGCTGTCGAGGCCAGCCCGGACGACCATCAGGCCAGGTTCGATCTGGCGCAGGCCCTGCACGCGGCCGGCGAGACGCAGGAGGCCGTGGACGAATTGCTGGAGATCTTTCGGCGCGACAGGTCCTGGAACGATGATGCGGCCAAGACCCAGCTGTTTACGATCTTCGATGCGCTCAAGCCGAATGACCCGATCGTTCTGAGCGGGCGGCGAAAGCTGAGTTCGATGATATTTGCCTGAGAGGCGCGGCAGGCTAGTTCAGTATCATGTTGAAACAGGGTGACCTTCCGGAGATCGTGCCGATCTTCCCGCTTCCGGGTGCTCTTTTGCTTCCGCGATCGCGATTGCCTTTGCATCTGTTCGAGCCGCGCTATCTGGCCATGCTCGACGACACGCTGAAGACGCCACAGCGTCTGATCGCCATGATCCAGCCAAATCCGATGACCGAAAAAACCGGCACGGGCCTGCATGCCATCGGGTGCGCGGGCCGTGTCACGCAATTTTCGGAGACCGAGGACGGGCGCTACATGATCACATTGTCGGGGATGTCGCGATTTCGCGTTCTCTCCGAGGTCGAAGGCTTTACCCCGTATCGTCGCGCACAGGTCAGCTGGGATGGATTCGAACGCGACCTGGGGCCGACTGACAACGATACCGGCTTCAAGCGTGAGCCGTTCATGGCGCTGTTGTCGCGGTTCTTTGAGGCGCGCGACCTGAGCACGGACTGGGACACACTGAAGGAGGCGGACAACGAGTTGCTGATCAATTCACTGTCCATGCTGCTCGGGTTCGAACCCGAGGACAAACAGGCGCTGCTCGAGGCGCCCAGCCTCAGCACCCGGCGCGAAACGCTGGTGACGCTGATCGAATATGCGTTGCACAGCGGGGACGAGAAGGATGTCATGCAATGAGCGATGGGGACGACCCTGGTCATCTGCAGCCCGAGGATGGCGCCGGGTTCGATCCGCGCATGCTCGAAGCGCTGGTCTGCCCGCAGAGCCATGACACGCTGCGCTATGACGCCGATCGTCAGGAACTGGTCAGCCACCGCGCCGGGCTGGCCTTTCCGATCCGCTCCGGCATTCCCGTTCTGCTGATTGACGAAGCGCGCAAGTTCGATCCGTAGCACCGGCCGGCGGTCAGCCCGCACGCGCGCGCGCCGCCATGACGTCCTGTCCGAGTGTCAGGGTGTAGGCCTCGAGCTGACGGAGCGCGATTTCGGCGGAGTGTGCGTTGCGGTGCTCTACCGCGTCCAGCAGAGCCGTGTGCAGCGCCACGATTTCCCCGCGCGAACGGGCGGTGAAGGTGATCATGTTCATCAGTGGCTGCATGGCCTCGACAGCGCCGGCCAGCTGATAACTCAGGACCGGATTGCCTGCCGCGTCGACAAAGGCGCGGTGCAAGGCGACGTCCGATGCGCAGAAGCCTTCGTCGCTTAGGCCGGGTTGTGTCTGACGGTCGACTTCGGCGCGCATCGTCGCCAGATGATCCGACGTGCGCCGTTCCACGGCAAGCTCGGCGCAGGCGCGTTCCATGGCGTACCGCGCTTCGCAGGCGGTTTCAAAGCTGACCTGGTTCATCGACAACAGCAGGGTCGAGGTGGTGACCTGCTGACCGTAGGCTTCCTCGTAGGAGAGCCGGTTCACGAATGCCCCGCCGAAGGCGCCGCGTTGCGTGCGGATCAGCGCCTGCGCGGCCAGCCGCTTCAGCGCCTCGCGTACCGTGGGCCTGGAGACCCCGAACTGCTCGGCCAGTTCCGCCTCGGAGGGCAACCGTTCATCGACGATCATGCGCCCTTCGACGATGGCGTCTCTTATGTCCCTGGCGATGTCGGAGGACAGATCACTGCCCGGCGATTCGGATTTCATTTGTCAGACCTTTAAATGTCTGACAATTATAGGCGCCAAGCCGACTCGGACCAAGACCCTTCTTTCAGACACGTCTCGCCATGCTTGCCTATCCTGTCAAAAATGCTGTCTGGATCGCATTGTTCGTGGGAATCCTTATGGCCTGGGCGTGGCTTTACATGATGGCGACGGAGATGGGTCTGGATCTGATCGGACGCCCTGATGCCGGGGCCCAGGCGATGCGCGTCATGGATCCGCGCATGGACATGTACATGCCGATGGCGCGCTTCTGGCCGCTGTTTCTGATGTGGGCGATCATGATGGCGGCGATGATGCTGCCGACGATGGTCCCGACGCTGATGGTGTATGACGATCTGATCGCATCCGCCAATGGCAGCCGGGCAGGCTGGATGGGCGTGCTGGCGGGCTATTCGGTGGCCTGGCTGGTCTTTGCCGCGCTGATCACCGGCGCGCAGCTGGCGCTGCTTTTCACGGGTGTGATCGACATGCTGGGCATTGCCACATCGCGCTGGGTGGCCGGGGCTCTGCTGATCGTCGTCGGGATCTTTCAGTTCACCCGGACCAAGGAAGTGTGCCACGGTGTCTGCCATTCTCCGATGGGGTATTTTCTGGGACACTGGCGGCCGGGTTTTGGCGGCGGGTTGCGCATGGGGCTTGGCCTGGGCGGGTATTGCGTGGTCTGTTGTTGGGGGTTCATGGCACTGGGATTTGTCGGCGGTGTCATGAGCCTGCTGTGGATGGGTCTTGCGACACTTTTCATGGTCGTCGAGAAACTGCCGGACATCGGGCACCGGGTGGTGCGTCCGATGGGGGTGATGCTGATAGTGGCGGGGCTGGGTGTTCTGGCCTGGCCGATGATGATGGGAGGATAGAACATGGCGCTCAAACGTCGCCCCGATGCGGACCGGCTGCCGGTGTCTCAGCGCATCGACAACCGGATGGACAATCCCAAACGACGCAAGATGAATCCCACGGAATGGGTGATCAAGGGCGAGCTGTTTCTGAATTGCTCGTGCGAGTTGTTCTGCCCCTGTGTGGTCAGTCTGGGAAAACATCCGCCGACCGAAGGCGATTGCCGTGCCTGGATGGCCATCGCCATCGACGAAGGGCATTTTGAGGGCGAAGACCTGTCCGGCCTCAACGTGGGTCTGATGGTCGAAATCCCCGGCCGTATGGCCGAGGGCGGCTGGAAGGTCGCGGCCTACGTGGACGAGCGCGCCAGCGGCAAGGCCTACAACGGCATTCTTCAGATTTTTTCAGGTGCGGCAGGCGGCACGACGGGACTGTTCACAATGCTGGTCAGCGACATCGTCGGCGCAGAGCGCGAGAAGGTGGAGATTGTGCGCGAGGGCAACAGGCGGGGCTTGTATATCGGGCGCAAGATCCAGGGAGAGATCGAGATGATCGAAGGCGAAAGCCCGGACCACCCGGTCATGATCACCAATTCGAAGTACTGGATGGGGCCGGACATCATTGCCGCGCGGGGCATCAAGTCCAAGGTCCGTGACTACGGGCGAATCTGGGACTTCGGCGGCAAGTCGGCGGAGATCTGTCCGATCGACTGGAAGGGTCCCCGGTAAGGCAGTGTCTGGAAATGAACACGATGATCTCGCCAGAGTATTGCCAGCTCATGGCCCGGTACAACGCCTGGCAAAACACGCAGTTGAACGAGGGTCTTGAGGGCCAGCCGCCGGATCTGCTGATGGCGGATCGCGGAGCCTTCTTCGGGTCGATCCTGGGAACACTCAACCATTTGGTCTGGGGCGACCTGATGTGGATGGCACGATTTGCCCCCGATGTTTCTTCGCCTGGCGGCTCGATCGCCCGAAGCGTCCACCGGCATAAGGCGCTGGGCGACTGGCATGCCGAGCGTCTTGCGCTGGACAGAGTGATCGCGCGTTGGGCGGACCGTCTGACCCCGGTCGATCTGGCCGGCTCTCTTGCCTGGCGTTCGGCCGCCGCCGGACGCAGCGTTGATGCGCCGATGTCACGATGTATCGTTCACATGTTCAACCACCAGACGCACCATCGCGGGCAGGTCCACGCGATGATGACGGCCGCGGGCCTTGCGGCGCCGGTCAGCGATCTTTTCCTCATGCCGGAGCCCGCCTGATGCCGCCGCTTCTGTCTCCTTCGCGCCGCTTGCGGCGCACCCCGTTCAGCCCCGGCGTCGAGGCGGCGGGCGTCAAGGCCTATACGGTCTACAACCACATGCTGCTGCCCACGGTCTTTCGTTCCGTCGAGGAAGATTATCATCATCTCAAGACCGCGGTTCAGATCTGGGACGTTGCGGTGGAGCGGCAGGTCGAACTGCGGGGCCCCGACGCGGCGCGTCTCATGCAGATGCTGACTCCGCGCGATCTGAGGGGCATGACGGCCGGGCAGTGTTACTACGTGCCGATCGTCGATGAGACCGGCGGCATGCTCAACGACCCAGTTGCGATCAAGCTCAGCGAAGAAAGGTGGTGGATCTCCATCGCCGACAGCGATCTGCTGTATTGGGTCAAGGGGGTCGCGAATGGCCGCCGTCTGGACGTGCTGGTCGATGAGCCGGATGTGTCGCCGCTTGCGGTGCAGGGGCCAAAATCCGACGATCTGATGGGTCGGGTTTTCGGCGAGGGCGTGCGTGACATCCGCTTTTTCCGTTTCGGTGTGTTCGACTTCATGGGCTGCGATCTGGTGATTTCGAGATCCGGATATTCGAAGCAGGGCGGTTTCGAGATCTATGTCGAGGGGGGCGACATCGCGATGCCGCTTTGGGACGCGCTGATGGAGGCGGGCCGGGATCTGGACGTTCATGCCGGGTGTCCCAACCTGATCGAGCGTATCGAGGGCGGACTGCTGAGCTACGGCAATGACATGACCGACGACAACACCCCGCATGAATGCGGGCTGGGCAAGTTCTGCAACACCCACAGCGCGATCGGCTGTATCGGCCGGGATGCCCTGCTACGGGTGGCGCAAGAAGGACCGGTGCAGCAGATCCGCGCGATCTCGATTGATGGCGGCCCGGTGCCGGCCTGTGACCGCTGGTGGCCACTGCGCGCGGGCGACACGCTTGTCGGGCGCGTGAGTTCCGCGGCCTGGAGCCCTGACTACGGCACCAATGTGGCCATTGGCATGGTGCGCATGACCCATTGGGATCCGGACACAAACCTGACGGTGGACGTGCCGGGGGGCGTCCGTGACGCGCAAGTCCGGGCGGGGTTCTGGAAGTGAGCGACGGGACTTTGAGTATTTCGGGAAAGATGAAGGGACGCGGGCGTCCCGCAGAGAGGAGCAAGCTATGTTCAATGCGCTGGTGGTCGAGAAAGACGAGGAAAGCGGCAAGACCTCCGCTGAGGTGAAGCAGATTGGCGAGGACGATCTGCCGGAGGGGGATGTGACGGTCGCGGTCGAGTATTCCACGGTCAACTACAAGGATGGTCTGTGTATCGGGCCGGGCGGCGGGCTGGTGCGCACCTATCCGCATGTGCCGGGTGTCGATTTCGCCGGTACGGTCGAAACCAGCGATGACGACCGCTACAAGCCGGGCGACCGGGTTGTGCTGACAGGCTGGCGTGTCGGCGAAGTGCACTGGGGCGGTTATGCGCAGAAAGCGCGTGTCAGGGCCGACTGGCTGGTGCCGTTGCCGGAGGGCGCGGGTGCGCGCTGGGCCATGGCCGTGGGCACGGCCGGGTTCACCGCGATGCTGGCCATCAACGCGCTGGAAGATCATGGCCTGACGCCGGGGCGGGGTCCGGTGCTTGTCACCGGTGCGGCCGGTGGCGTGGGCAGTGTGGCCACCGCCATTCTGGCCAGTCTGGGCTACGAGGTTGCCGCCGTGACCGGGCGGCCGGAAACTGCGGACTACCTGAAGGATCTTGGTGCAGCGCAGATCGTGCCGCGCGAAGAGATCAACGAGACGGTCAAGCGCCCGCTGGAGGCCGAAACCTGGGCCGGTTGCGTGGACGCGGTAGGCGGCGCGATGCTGGCGCGTGTGCTTGGGCAGATGAGCTATGGCGCCTCGGTGGCGGCGGTCGGGCTTGCGGGCGGGGCAGGGCTTCCGGCGACGGTCATTCCCTTCCTGTTGCGCGGCGTGAACCTTCTGGGTATCGACAGTGTGATGCAGCCCTACGACAATCGCCAGCGCGCGTGGCAGCGACTGGCCAGGGATCTGCCCCGTGACAAGCTGGAGGCGATGATCCGCCCGGCGGTTCTGTCCGATCTGCCGCAGCTGGGCGCGGACATTCTGAAGGGTCAGGTCAAGGGCCGCGTCGTCGTGGACGTGAATGCCTGATCAGGCGATGCCGGCGCACCGCGGTGCGCCGGACCGCGCGCATGCATTTTGCGGGTTTGCACTGCGCGCAGTTGTTGTTTAACCCTGGTCGCATGACACAGGCATTGCTCACTCAGGACGAGATCGCCGCCTTCCGCAGGGACGGGGCGGTGAAACTGCCGGGGCGGTTCAGCCGCCACTGGCTTGATCTTCTTGGCGCGGGGATTGATGCCGATATGGCCAGCCCCTCGCCCAATCTCGTGCGTCATACGAAAGATCCGGACGCGCCCGCCTATTACGAGGATTTCTGGGCCTGGCGCAGCGTGCCGCAGTTTGAGGATTTCGTGCGCAACTCGCCTTGCGCGCCGATCGCGGCAGAGCTGCTTGGGGCATCGCGGGTGAATCTCGTGATGGACAACTGGTTTCTGCGCGAGGCCGGATCGACGTCGCGCCCGCCCTTCCACCAGGATCTCGCCTATTTCGATTTTGAGGGAACGATGTGCGTGCTCTGGCTGCCGCTGGAGCCGGTGAGCCGGGATTCGGGCATCGCCTTCGTGCGCGGATCGCATCTGTGGGACAAGCTGTTCATGCGGGTGCGCTTTGCCGACGGGCATGCTTCGGCGGGACCGCAGGAGGTGGCGGGCCAGACCTATCACATGCCACCGGATGTCGAGGCTGATCCGGACGAGTATGATCTGCTGCAATGGGACATGGACCCGGGCGATTGCATCTTCTTTGACATGCGCACGCTGCATGGTGGCTTGTCCAGCGTGACGCCAAGCGAAACGGTGCGACGGTTCACATTGCGCATGACGGCGCCTGACGGCAGGATCCGGTATCGTGGCGACTGGGCCAAGGAAGAACGCGCGCTCTTCGAGGCGGAGGGGTATCGCGAAGGCGATGCGATTGCCGGTGACTTCTTTCCGGAACTCTGGCCCCGCGCACAGACCTGACCTGCCTGTCGGATCGGGCGCTTCGGGAAATCATGGGATTTTACCTGGGTCTTTCGGACCCTGACGGGAATCTGCGCCGGCGGCGCCTCGAATCATCGGGATTCGTACCGGAAATTCGAGCCCCAGCCGGGATCGGCGTGACCGGATCAGGACGCGCATTTGCTTGAATGCGGAAAATTTCGGGAAATTATGGAACTTTTCGGAAATCCCGCACATTTCCCATATATTGTTAGTGCATTGTAATTTGAATGGATATGTTGTGTTTGTGGTGATGAATATTACGCTGTATCTTGTAATTCAGAGCGCTGAAAAACCAGATACAGTGGCATTCCGATAAAATTTGTATTGATTTCCATGAAGTACCATGCCATCCCTTATGCACGATGAGGACGGGAGACAAGGGGCACCAAGACCCCAAATAAATCTCCAAAGACAGGTTTCATACAGGCACCCGCTTTCATCGAAACAAGAGATCCGGCGCGCGGGCGAGCAGACATCCCCCCAGGTGGCGCGCGCAGCTGGACACCCCGCTTAGCGGGACGAGGGCGGCGGATTGAGCAGTGGCAGCAGCTCGATCCGTCGTTTCGTTTCCGGGGTTTCGATTTTCACTCGGGGGCGAGAGGCAGGCGAACCCGTGGTTCTGAGCTTCAGAGGCGAGTTCAACCAGAAGGTTGACGGCAAGGGTCGGATGTCGATCCCTGCCGATTTTCGCGCTGTGCTGGCCGATGGTGACCCGCGTTGCCCGGAAAATTCCCTGCCGCGGCTGGTGGTCCTGCACGGTCCGCATCTGAAAAACTGCCTGCAGGCCTATACGATCGACGCAATGGCTGAAATCGAAGAAGGCATTCGCAATCTCCCGCGGGGGTCGACGGCGCGCAAGCAGGCCAGCCGCATGATCCTGGGCAAATCCTGGGATACCGAAGTCGACAAGGACGGCCGTATTGTTCTGCCGCAACGTCTGCGTCAGCAGATCGGTCTGGATCGCGAGGCGGTCATGGTCGCGATGGGCGACTATTTCGAAATATGGAACGCGGCGACCTATGCCGATCAGGAAGCGGCGGAAACGGATGCGTGGCTGGAGGACCTGCCGGACGATTTCGATCCGCTCAGCCTCATTGATCCGCCCGGCGACGCGTGACGCATGGGGCAGGCTGCCGCATCCACGCCCCATATTCCGGTTCTGATCGGGCCTTTGATCGATGCGGTAAGCCCGGTTTCAGGCACATGGGTGGACGGCACTCTGGGCGCGGGCGGATATGCCCGCGCTTTGCTTGATGCGGGCGCCGATCACGTCATTGGAATCGACCGTGATCCGTCTGCCATCGCACTGGCGCAGTCATGGACGGGCGGGTATGAGGGGCGGATCACGCTGGTTCAGGACAATTTCGCAGCGCTGGACACTCACGCTGCTGATGCAAGCGGCGTGGTTCTGGATCTTGGCGTCAGCTCCATGCAGCTGGATCAGGCTGAACGCGGTTTTTCCTTTCAGAAGGACGGGCCACTGGACATGCGCATGGCGCAATCCGGGCCCCTGGCGGCCGATCTCGTGGCCGACCTGTCCGAGGCCGAGCTTGCCGACATGCTTTATCTTTACGGCGAAGAGCGGGCCAGCCGGCGGATCGCGCGCGCCATCGTGCGCACCCGGGCAGCAACGCCTCTGACCACCACACGCGCATTGGCGCAGGTGATCGAGGCGGCGATGCCGCGCGCCAGGCCCGGACAGGCGCACCCGGCAACCCGCAGCTTTCAGGCCATTCGCATCGCAGTGAACGAGGAATACGGCGCTTTGCTGTCCGGGCTGGAGGCCGCGGAGCGGGCGCTTGCGCCCGGGGGACACCTTGCCGTCGTGACCTTTCATTCCATCGAGGACCGGATGGTCAAGCGATTCATGCAGATCAGATCCGGTGCGACGGGACGGGGCAGCCGTCATGCACCGGAAAAGGCCGTGGCGGCGCCCGGATTCACACAGGCCCGGCGCAAGCCGATCTTGCCCGACGCAACGGAGTTGCGCGCCAACCCGCGTGCCCGAAGCGCCAAGCTGAGGGTCGCGCGCCGGACAGATGCGCCACCGGTTCCTGTTGATCGAAAGGCCATCGGAATGCCTGTTCTGAAAGGAGTGTCGTGATGCGCAGTTGTCTTTTCATTCTCTCTGCGGTGATGGTGATCGGCCTTGCGTTCTGGGCTTATCGGGAAAACTACGAGACACAGGCCGCGCAGTCACGGGCGCAGGCGTTGCAGGGGGACATTGCCTCTGCACGAGAGCGGCTGCGCATGCTGCGCGCGGAATGGGCCTATCTGAACCGTCCGGACCGTCTGCGCGATCTGGCCGAGATCAATTTCGACCGGCTCGGGCTTTTGCCGCTGCACTCGCGTCAGTTCGGCCGGATTGATCAGGTGGCCTATCCGAAACCCGAGGAATTGCCGATTCTCAATCCGATCGAACTTATGGCACGGGAGACAAGCCGATGATCCGCACACCATTGCGACCTCTGGCCCGGGTGCTGCAGGCCCGTCAGAAGGGTGAAAACCCCGACGCCATCGAATGCGAAAACATTCGCCTGCGTCACGAAGACATGCGCGACAAGGCCAGGGAACGCGCCGAAAGCCGCCTTCTGGTTCTTGGTGTCCTGTTTTTGTGTGCCTTTGTCACGATTGGCGGGCGTATGGGCGTTCTGGCAAACTCAGAGCCGGTTGAGCCGCGTGCGGGCGTGGCCGGCGCCGATATCGTGGCAAGCCGCGCGGATATCGTGGACCGATACGGGCGTATTCTGGCCACCAATCTGGAAACCTACAGCCTTTATGCGCAACCGCCGCAGATGGTTGAACCGGAGCGCGCCGTGCGGGCGCTGGTCGGGATTTTTCCCGATCTTGATGCCGAGCGGCTGCTCAGGGATTTCACCGGCAAGCGCAAATTCGTCTGGGTAAAGCGCAAGCTGAGCCCGGAACAGCGCCAGGCGGTGCATGACATTGGTGAACCGGGGCTTCTGTTCGGGCCGCGCGAGATGCGCCTTTACCCGAATGGCAAGCTCGCCGCGCACGTTTTGGGCGGCACCAGTTTCGGCCGCGAAGGCGTGCATGCGGCTGAGGTGATCGGTGTCGCGGGGGTGGAAAAATTCTTTGATGACCGGCTGCGCGATCCCGCGCAGGGCCATGCACCGCTTCAGCTGTCGATTGATCTGTCCGTGCAGTCGGCGGTCGAACGTGTGCTGCGCGGCGGCATGATGCTGCTGAACGCCAAGGGCGCATCGGCCATTCTGATGGAAGCTCAGACCGGTGAAGTGATCGCGCTGGCCAGTCTGCCCGATTTCGACCCAAATGCGCGTCCGCGCCCTGCGACGGAAGGTGAACCGGGAGACAGCCCGTTGTTCAACCGGGCGGTGCAGGGCGTCTACGAACTCGGGTCCGTGTTCAAGACTTTCACCATTGCCCAGGCCCTTGATCTGGGTGTGGTGAACCCGTCGACGGTCATTGACATCCGTGGTCCCCTGCGTTGGGGCAAGTACCGGATCCGCGATTTCAGAAACTATGGTCCGACCCAGACCACGACAGGCGTCATGGTCAAGTCGTCCAACATCGGCACCGCGCGCATTGCCCAGATGATCGGCGCGGAGCGGCAGCAATCGTTCCTGAAGTCGCTGGGACTGTTCGATGCAACGCCGCTTGAACTGGTCGAAGCCTCCGGGGGTCTGCCGCTGCGACCCAAGAAGTGGAGCGAACTTTCGATGATGACAGTGTCATACGGGCACGGGCTGTCCTCCAGCCCGCTGCATCTGGCGGCGGGGTATGCGACGATTGCCAATGGCGGTCATCTGGTGCGACCTACGCTGCTGCGTGGCCCGCGTGCCCAGCTGGGGCCGCGTGTGGTGTCGGAACGCGCCGCTGCGCAAACACTGGAGATTCTGCGCCGTGTGGTCACTGACGGCACAGCCAGTCTGGCCGAGGTCGAAGGCTACGCCGTGGGAGGCAAGACCGGAACCGCCGACAAGCCAAAGGCACGCGGCGGCGGCTACCACGAAGACAAGGTGATCGCGACGTTCGCCAGTGTTTTTCCGGCGCATGACCCGGCTTATGTGCTGGTCGTCAGTCTGGACGAACCGGTGGAAACGTCGGGGTCCGAGCCGCGGCGCACGGCGGGCTGGACCGCGGTGCCCGTCGCTTCGGAGATCACCCGTCGCGTTGCGCCGCTCCTGGGCTTGCGGCCTGCGATCGAACCGGCGAGAATGCAGGGTGTGACGCTGACATCGAACTAGAGCGAACAGGAAAGAGCGGCGAAGGCGGCAGAGTGGGGCAGAACGAAACTTCGGAAGACAAGCCGGCAAAATCTCTTGCGGATCTGGGATTGACCGCGCAGGCGGGACGGCGTGCGGATATTGTCGGGCTGACTCTGGACAGCCGCGACGTGACGCGGGGTATGCTGTTTGCAGCGCTCCCCGGCACGCAGATCCACGGTGCAGAGTTCATACCGGCGGCGCTGAAACGGGGCGCTGCCGCCATTCTGACGGATACGGCCGGCGCCCGGCTGGCCTATGAGGCTCTGGAACTGTCCGAGGCTGCGCTTGTCATCGCTGAAAACCCCCGGCAAACGCTGGCTTTCGCGGCGGCTCTGTGGTTCGAGCACCAGCCGGAAACCATGGTGGCGGTAACCGGGACGAACGGCAAAACCTCCGTGGCGAGCTTTACGCGCCAGATCTGGTCAACGCTTGGTCTGGACTCGATCAATCTCGGCACGACAGGCGTGGAAGGGGCATGGGCGGCGCCGCTGGCGCATACTACGCCCGATCCCCTGACACTGCACAGGATGCTGTGCCTTGCCGAAGAGCAGGGTGTCAGCCATGCGGCGATGGAGGCGTCGTCGCACGGTCTTGCCCAGCATCGGCTTGACGGGGTCAGGCTGGCGGCGGCCGGCTTCACCAATCTCAGTCAGGATCATCTGGATTATCACACTGATTTCGAGGCGTATTTCAGGGCCAAGGCAGGTCTTTTTGACCGGGTATTGCCGGAAGACGGCATTGCCGTCGTCAACATTGATGACGACCGCGGCCCGGCGATGGCAGAGATCGCCCGCGCGCGCGGGCAGGACGTGCTGAGCGTGGGGCGTGACGAACGATCCGACCTCCGGATTCTGAACCGCGTTTTCACTCCGACCGGCCAGACATTGCGGTTTTCCTGGCGGGGTGCGGCGCATCAGCTGGACCTGAGTCTGATCGGTGGGTTTCAGGGCGACAACGTGCTGCTGGCGGCGGGGCTGGTCATCGCGGCCGGTGCGGATCCCGATCGCGTCTTTGCGGCGTTGCCTGCGATCCGCACAGTGCGCGGGCGCATGCAGCTTGCGGCACGGCGCGAGACAGGCGCGGCGGTGTTTGTCGACTATGCCCATACGCCGGACGCGGTAGAGACGGCGCTTGCCGCGCTCCGGCCGCATGTTCTGGGCCGGATGATTGCCATCATCGGCGCGGGTGGAGACAGGGACCGGGGCAAGCGCCCGCTGATGGGCCGCGCGGCGGCGCAGGAAGCCGACTTTGTCATTGTGACCGACGACAACCCCCGGTCTGAGGATCCGGCTGCGATCCGGCGGGCGGTGATGGAGGGGGTGGCGGCCGCCGGTGGCGCTGGCCGCGCGATCGAAGTGGCGGACCGGGCCGAGGCGATCCTGCGCGGTGTCGACCAGTTGCAGGCCGGCGATGCGCTGCTGATCTGCGGCAAGGGGCATGAAACCGGGCAGATCGTCGGTGATGATGTTCTGCCCTTTGACGATTGCGAGCAGGCGAGCGTGGCGGTGTCCGCGCTGGACGGAGGACGGGCATGACACACTGGACCGCCGACGCGGCCGCGGCAGCCACAGGTGGCCTGGTGACAGGCGAATTTTCCGCAACGGGCGTGTCGATCGACAGCCGCACGATCAAGCCGGGTGATCTGTTCGTGGCGCTCAAGGATGTCCGCGACGGACATGCCTTCGTGGCCGATGCGCTGAAGCGCGGCGCGGCTGCGGCCATGGTCGATCATGTGCCGGACGGTTTCGCGGATGGGGCACCGCTTCTGATCGTGCCCGATGTTCTGCGCGGGCTGGAGGATCTCGGGCGTGCCGGCCGGGCGCGGGCCACCGCCCGCGTGATCGGGATCACCGGCTCTGTCGGCAAAACGTCGACCAAAGAGATGCTGCGCGAGGTTCTGGGCGGTCAGGGCCGGGTCCATGCGGCCGAGGCCAGCTACAACAATCACTGGGGCGTGCCGCTGACATTGGCGCGGCTGCCGCGTGATGCCGATTTCGCCGTGATTGAGATCGGCATGAGCAATCCGGGTGAAATTGCGCCCCTGGCGCGCATGGCGGCGCTCGATGTGGCGATCATCACAACCATTGCGCCGGCGCATCTGGAGGCTCTGGGCTCGCTGGAGGCAATTGCGACCGAGAAGGCGTCGATTTTCGAAGGGATACAGCCGGGCGGCACGGCGATTGTGAACGGCGACGTGTCCACCACGGACATTCTGCAAGCCGCGGCGCGGGACGCCGGGGCGACGGTTGTGACCTTTGGCGAGACCGATGCCTGCACGATGCGGCTGAGCGATGTGCAACTGATTGATCAGATCACCGTGGCCCGAGCCAGGACGTCATCGGGCACCAAGATCCTGTTCAAAGTCGGGTCCGCCGGCCGGCACTTTGCGCATAACGCAATGGCTGTCCTTGCGGCGGCGCAGGCTTTGGGGCTTGATCCCGATGTCGCGGTCGCCGATCTGGGGCACTGGCAGCCGCCTTCGGGCCGGGGCACGCGCGAGGTCCTGCACCTTGACGTTGTCGAGGACGATCTGACGATCGAGTTGATCGACGACGCCTTCAACGCCAATCCCACGTCGATGCAGGCCGCACTGGACGTGCTGGCCGCGGCCGCGCCGCGCGAAGATATAGGCCGCGTTGCCAAGGGCCGGAGAATTGCCATTCTGGGAGATATGCTTGAACTGGGGCCGGACGAAAGAGCGATGCATCGCGCGCTGGCCGATCTGCCACAGATGGATGCGCTGCATCAGGTGCATTGCGTGGGTCCGCGCATGCAGGCGCTCTACGACGCCCTGCCGCCGGACCGGCGCGGCATGTGGACGGACACGGCCGAGGATCTGGCCGGACAGGCGCATCGGCTCATCGATGCCGGCGATGTCGTTCTTGTCAAGGGGTCCAAGGGAAGTCGCGTATCACTGGTGGTCGAGGCTCTGCGCCGCGCCGCGCGGGGCGGTGTGCACAGCACGTTGCGCGAAGAAGGGGAAGCCTGATGCTGTACTGGCTGACCATCTGGTCCGACGGCGGAGATTTTTTCAATCTGTTCCGCTACATCACGTTCCGCGCAGGCGGCGCATTCCTGACCGCCCTGTTTTTCGGTTTCATCTTCGGTCCGCCGCTGATCAATGTGCTGCGCAGAAAGCAGGGCAAGGGGCAGCCAATCCGTGATGACGGGCCCGAAAGCCACATGTCCAAGTCCGGCACGCCGACGATGGGTGGGCTGCTGATTGTGGGCGCACTTCTCACCGCGACCCTGCTTTGGGCGCGGCTGGACAATCCATTCGTCTGGCTGGTGCTTTTCGTGACGGTGGCGTTCGGGCTGATCGGCTTCTGGGATGACTATGCCAAGGTGTCGAAACAGACGCACAAGGGGGTTCCGGGTCGGGTGCGGCTGGCTCTCGGGTTTCTCATTGCTGCCGTCGCGTCCTACTGGGCATCCGCCTACCATCCCGAACCGCTGCAATATCAACTGGCGTTGCCGGTGTTCAAGGACACACTCATCAATCTGGGGTTCTTCTTCATTCCCTTTGCAATGTTCGTGATCGTGGGATCGGCCAACGCTGTAAACCTGACCGATGGGCTGGACGGGCTTGCGATCATGCCGGTGATGATTGCCGCCGGCGCGCTCGGGATCATTGCCTATGCCGTGGGCCGTGTGGACTTTACCGAATATCTGGATGTTCACTACGTCCCGGGCACAGGGGAAATCCTGGTCTTCGTGGCCGGTCTGGCGGGGGGCGGACTGGGTTTTCTGTGGTACAACGCCCCGCCCGCAGCGGTGTTCATGGGCGATACCGGCAGTCTTGCGCTTGGCGGTGCCCTGGGTGCGATTGCGGTTGTGGCCAAGCACGAAATCGTACTTGCCATCGTCGGCGGCCTGTTCGTGGTCGAGGCCCTGTCCGTGATCATCCAGGTGCTCTACTTCAAGCGCACCGGCAAGCGGATCTTCCTGATGGCACCGATCCATCACCATTACGAGAAAAAGGGCTGGGCCGAACCGCAGATCGTGATCCGCTTCTGGATCATCTCGCTCATTCTCGCGATGATCGGGCTTGCGACGCTCAAGGTGCGATGATGAGCCCGGTGCGGGACAAGGACCAGATGATCGCTCAGATGGCACCAAAGCTTGATGGCCGGATCTGGCATTTCTGCACGTTGTCCGCGCCGGGCCCGATCGCGGACAGGGCGTTGGCGTGGTTTGAGGAGGACGAAGGCTGTTCGTTCATCCTGCCCGATGACGTGGTGCGCCAGGAAGGATTCCCAGACGGTCAGCCGATGGCGCGGATCACGCTGCGGGTTCAGTCCGCGCTTGATGGCGTGGGCCTGACCGCCGCCGTCGCCGGCGTGCTGGCAGAGGCGGGCATTCCCTGCAACATGGTGGCGGCCTACCATCATGACCACGCCTTCGTGCCATGGGCCCGGCGCGACGAGGCCATGACACTGCTGCACGCATTGTCGGACAGGGGTGCGGCATGATGCGGCGCGCACCGGTGCCAGGCGGCTTGGGCGGGAACGGACGGGCCATCGCGGGTGGTCCCGACCGACGCCAGACCTTCTGGCGTGCTTCCGGGGCGACCGGATGGTAATAGCATGGTGAGGATGGTGCGATGATCCCTGTGCCTGGATTTGGTGGCCAGCGCGTTGCGGTGCTGGGTCTCGGGCGGTCCGGGCTTTCGGCGGCGCAGGCCCTGCGCGCGGGCGGCGCCGTGCCGCTGTGCTGGGACGATACGCAGGGCGCAAGAGAAAGGGCAGAGGCCGAGGGGTTCGTGCTCCACCGGCTGGACAGGCCCGAGTCGTATGACGGTGTGGTACGCCTGATCCTGAGCCCGGGCATCCCGCATCTTTATCCCGCACCGCATCCCGCCGTGGCCGCGGCGCTGGAGGCCGGCGTGCCCGTCGACAACGACATTGGTCTGTTTTTCCACGCGCTGGCCACGCCGGACTGGGCACGCTTCGAAACACCACCGCGGGTGGTCGCGATCACAGGCTCAAACGGAAAGTCCACCACGGCCGCGCTGATCCACCATATTCTGCAGAGCGCCGGGCGCGAAAGTCAGATTGCCGGGAACATCGGGCGCGGTGTACTGGATGTCGATCCGCCCGGCGATGGCGGGATCGTGGTGCTGGAACTGTCGAGTTACCAGACCGAACTGGCCCGCGCACTGACCCCCGATGTGGCGGTGCTGACCAATCTCAGCGCCGATCATCTGGATCGCCATGGCGGTTTGGGCGGGTACTTTGCCGCCAAGCGGCGGCTCTTTGCCGAGGGTGGCCCGGACCGCGCGGTGATAGGTGTCGACGATCCGGAGGGGGCCTTTCTGGCCGGACAGCTGTCCGAGGCGCCGGGCGACGACCGGGTGATCCGGATCGCAAGCGGGCGCAGGCTGTCGGGCCTGGGCTGGCTGGTTTTCGCGCGCAAGGGGCACCTGGCCGAGTATCGAAAGGGGCGGCAGGTTGCGTCGGTCGACCTGCGTGCGGCCCGCGGGCTGCCGGGGGCGCACAACCATCAGAACGCCTGCGCCGCCTATGCGGCCTGCCGCGCGCTCGGGCTGGCGCCGCGCGTGATCCAGACGGCTCTGGCCGATTTTTCGGGGTTGCCCCATCGCAGTCAGCTGATCGCCGAGGCGGATGGCATCGCGTATGTCAACGACAGCAAGGCCACCAACCCCGACGCAGCGCTGATGGCGCTGCTGGCCTTTCCATCGGTGCGCTGGATCTGCGGTGGCTTGCAGAAGGAGGGCGGGCTGGAGGCGCTTGCCCCCGGATTTTCGCATGTCGCCAAAGCCTATGTGATCGGTCGGGACGCCGCGCAGTTTGCCATGCAGCTCGGGGATACGCCTGCCGAGATCTGTACGTCCATGTCGGATGCGGTGGAACAGGCCATGTCCGAGGCACAACCCGGTGATACGGTGCTGCTCGCGCCCGCGGCCGCCAGTTTCGACCAGTACGACAACTTCGAGCAGCGCGGCGAGGATTTCATTGCTCAGATCAGGGCGCGGCTTTAAAGCGCTTCGCGCTAAACCTGAACCACAAAGTGTCACGAAACGCAGTGCATGGTTCGTATGCTGTGCGCCTTTCACCTTCAGCTGATATCTCAGGTTAAAGGCGAAAGGCCTTAGGCGGCGACCCGGCAGGCCGCGTCCAGAGCGTCGGCCATCGCGGCTGTCAGGTGACCGGGCGCTTCGGGCCGGATCAGCACCGACCGCCAGGTGACCGGCAGCGAAGGCAAAGCAAGGGCAGGCGCTGTCAGACCGTTCCGCATGCACCCTTCCGGGACAATCCCGACGGCAAATCCCGCTCTGAGCGCAGCTTTCAATCCGCTGAAGCTGCTGCTTTGAAACACGATGTCGTAGGTCATGCCTGCGGCGGACAGGGCCTGCATCGGCGCATCGCGCCACCAGCAACGCCGGTCAAGAATGGCCAGCGGAACGGGGCTTTTCGGTGGCAGGCGCATGTCCGTGGCGGCGGCCCAGCAAACCCGTGACTGCGCCAGAGGGCGACCCAGCGTGTTGCCCGGAGAAGAGTAGACCGCAAGATCCAGCGCTCCGGTGGCGATCTCATCGGGATAGTGCGAGGTGCACCCCGACCGGACGTC
Source organism: Pseudomonadota bacterium (assembly GCA_039028815.1). Taxonomy (GTDB): domain Bacteria; phylum Pseudomonadota; class Alphaproteobacteria; order Rhodobacterales; family Rhodobacteraceae; genus Roseovarius. The sequence continues at coordinate 16,574 of JBCCHI010000001.1, read as the reverse complement.
GAGGCTGACCGCCGGATGTCGGCGGGAAAAACCGGCCAGTGCCTGTTCAAGCACGGTGTCGTCGTAGTCATCGGGCAACCCGATCCGCAAATGACCTGTCAGGGGGGTCGCGAACAGCTCGCCCGCTGAGCGAAGGTCGCGCACAATACGTTGCGCGCGGGGCAACAGTTGCGCACCCGCATCTGTCAGAACCATACCTGTGGACTGCCGCTCAAAGAGCTGCGCGCCGAGATCGTCCTCAAGTCTGCGGAGCTGGACACTGATGGCCGATTGCGTCCGGCCCAACCGCTCGGCGGCAAGCGTAAGGTTGCCACAGGCGGCGATTGTCAGAAAGCTCTGCAACAGGGCCGTGTTCAACAGTTTGCGTTCGATTTTATTCATGTCACTCAGCATTTTATTCATTTTTTATTATGGTTGATCCGGCCTATCCTGTCCACGGTGTATCGGGGGCGGGTCAATGGCGGCTGAAACGGCGGTGTTCTTGATTGCGGTTGGCGTTGTGGGCGGCGCGTGGAACGCCGTGGCGGGCGGTGCCACGCTGTTCACCTTTCCCGCATTGATGCTGACCGGGCTGCCGCCGATTGTCGCGAATGCCACGAACTACGTGGCAATGCTGCCATCCAACGCGGCCGCCCTGCCGGCCTTCCGCACCGAGTTGCGACGAATTGGGCGGGCTCTGGTGCCGCTTGTTGTGGTCACGGGCGGTGGTGCGACTGTCGGTTCACTGCTTCTGCTCTGGTCGGAACCCGACGTGTTCGTTGCTCTTGTGCCCGCGCTGCTCCTCGTCGCGACGGCGCTTTTTGCCTTCGGAGAGAGGGTGCGACAATGGGTGTTGACCCGCATCAGTGCGGATGCCAGCCGCTTCGTGCTGTTCGGCGTTCTGTTTTTTGCGTCAATCTATGGCGGATACTTTGGTGCAGGGCTCGGCATTGTTTTGCTGGCTCTCGCGCAGGTCATGGGCTTTTCCGACTTTCACGACGCCAATGCGATCAAGAACCTTCTGGCGACGAGCTTTACACTGCTCAGTATCGCGATCTTCGGCGTTGGCGGTCTGGTCGCATGGCCGGAGGCGCTGACGATGATGGCGGGCAGCACGCTTGGCGGATTTCTGGGTGGCCGGCTTTCGAAGCGGGTCAATCAGATCCTCCTGCATCAACTTGTGATCCTGTTCGGTCTGATCCTCACGCTGGTTTATGCGGTTCGGTTCTGGCTGTAGCCGTGTCATGTGTCCGGGCACGTCTTGCGTCTTGCCCGGCAGAGCATACCTTGTACTGAAATCCCGCAGAAAGGACCCTGCCATGCAAGCGCTTCAATCCGGCGACACCTTCCCGAAAACCACAGTCTCTCGTCTGGGTGGAGGCACGCTTGTGCTCGGTGAGCCGTCCGGGGGGCGGGACTGGCAGATGGTCGTTGTCTATCGCGGACTTCACTGTCCGTTGTGCAAGAAGTATCTGACGCAACTCGAAGCGCTGAAAGAGAGGTTCCACGCCGCGGGCATTGATCTGGTCGCGGTTTCCGGTGACCCGGAAGACAAAGCGCGCGCTTTCGTCGATGAGGTGGGGCTGAGCGTGCCCGTCGGGTACGGGCTGACGACGGATCAGATGCGCACGCTGGGGGTCTACATTTCGACCCCGCGCAGTCCAGGGGAAACAGACCGGCCCTTCCCGGAACCGGGTGTGTTCGTTGTGAATGATCAGGGCAACCTGCATATTGTCGATATCTCGAACGCACCGTTCTCGCGGCCTGATCTCGAGGCGCTGGCCGGCGGGCTGGAATTCATCCGCGCCAACGACTACCCGATCCGCGGCACCTACGCCGCCTGACGGCGCGCGCCCGCGGGCTGCTCTGCAAACCGCCAACAGGCCGGGCGGCCGTCGAAAAGACTGGCCGCGCGAGTGTTTATTGGCTACACTTGCACCCAATGATCCCGAAACGGGGCGCCCGAAAGGGCATGAGGCAGTGTTTGGCGGTTTGACATGACAGAGATGGTCTATGGCTCCGTGCCTGTGCGGCAGGGCGAGCCGATCCTCCCCAAATGGTGGCGGACACTCGACAAATGGTCGGTGTCCTGCGTTCTGATACTCTTCGGGCTGGGGCTTCTTCTGGGGCTGGCGGCGTCGGTGCCACTGGCGGAAAAGAACGGGTTTTCCAACTTTCACTACGTGCAGCGTCAGGCCGCCTTCGGAACGCTGGCCCTGCTTGCGATGATGGCGACCTCAATGATGAACCCGACGCTGATCCGTCGTCTGGCGGTTGTCGGGTTTGCCGTGGCATTTGCCGCGCTGGCGCTCCTGCCGTTTTTTGGCACGGATTTCGGCAAGGGCGCTGTGCGCTGGTACTCGCTTGGATTTGCGTCAATCCAGCCATCCGAGTTTCTCAAGCCCGGTTTTGTGGTCGTTGCGGCCTGGATGATGGCGGCGAGCCAGCATATCAACGGTCCGCCGGGCATGCGGTTGTCGTTCTTCCTGGCGGTCATCATCGTTGCGTTTCTGGCGCTGCAGCCTGATTTCGGGCAGGCCTGTCTGGTTCTGTTTGGCTGGGGCGTGATGTATTTCGTGGCCGGGGCCCCGATCATGCTGCTGGTGGTGATGGCAATCGCGGTGGTCGGGCTGGGCACGTTCGCCTATTCCAACTCGGAACATTTTGCGCGCCGCATCGACGGCTTTCTGTCGACCGAAGTTGATCCGAACACCCAGCTGGGGTTTGCAACCAATGCCATTCGCGAGGGCGGATTTTTTGGCGTGGGGGTCGGTGAGGGCACGGTAAAGTGGTCGCTTCCCGACGCGCATACGGATTTCATCATTGCGGTTGCGGCCGAGGAATATGGTCTTGTCCTCGTCCTGGTGATCATCGCGCTTTATGCCACGATCGTCTTGCGCTCGCTGTCGCGTCTGATGCGCGAGCGCGATCCCTTTATCCGGCTGGCCGGAACGGGGCTGGTGGCGATCTTTGCCGTGCAGGCGATGATCAATATGGGCGTGGCTGTCCGCCTGATGCCGGCCAAGGGCATGACATTGCCCTTCGTCAGCTATGGCGGCTCGTCGCTGATCGCCACAGGCATTGCAATGGGCATGTTGCTGGCCTTTTCGCGCAGCCGTCCGCAGGGAGAAATCGGTGATCTGTTGCGGGGCCGCGGCAGATGAGTGCGCGCGCGCCGCTTTTGCTGGTCGCCGCGGGCGGCACCGGCGGTCACATGTTTCCCGCGCAGGCGCTGTCCGAAGTCATGTTGGCCCGGGGCTGGCGCGTCAAGCTGTCCACGGATGCGCGGGGCGCGCGATACACCGGTGCCTTTCCGCGGGAGGTCGCGATCGAGCAGATGATCTCGGCCACGCCAGCGCGCGGCGGTGTCATGGCCAGGGCTGTTGCACCGTTTCGCATTCTGGCCGGTGTGCTCGGGGCGGTGCTGGCGATGATGCGCGACGGGCCCGACGTGGTTGTCGGGTTCGGCGGATATCCCACGATCCCGGCCCTGACGGCGGCGGGTCTGCTGCGCCGCCCGCGCATGCTGCACGAGGCCAATGGCGTGCTGGGCCGCGTGAATCAGCTGTTCGCGCGCCGTGTCGCCTGCATTGCCTGCGGCACATGGCCCACCACGCTGCCACCGGGCGCGCAGGCTCTTTACACCGGAAACCCGGTTCGGGCGGCGGTGCTCGCGCGGGCCGGTGCGGGCTATATCCCGCCGGGGGATTATCCGATGTCGATCCTGGTGATTGGCGGCAGTCAGGGGGCGCACATTCTGTCACGAAAAGTGCCCGCCGCGATTGCTGCGCTGCCGGCCGAGCTGTTGCGCAATATCCGTGTGAGTCACCAGGCCCGGCCGGAGGATGCGACGCGTGTCGCCGAGGCCTATGCCGCCGCTGGTATTGCCGCGGATGTGCAGCCCTTCTTCGAGGATGTGCCCGAGCGCATGGCGGAAGCCCAGCTTGTCATCAGCCGCGCCGGCGCATCTTCGGTCGCCGATATCTCGATCATCGGACGTCCGGCGATCCTGATCCCCTTTGCCTCCGCCGCCGACGATCACCAGACCGCAAATGCGCGCGGGCTTGCGCAGGCCGGCGCGGCGATTGTGATTCCCGAATCCCGACTTGCGGAAAGCACACTTTCAGACCAGATAGCCACAGTTTTGACGAATCCTTCGGGCGCAGAGCAAATGGCGCGCGCCGCTCTCGGCGTGGCGATGCCCCGCGCGCCGGAACATCTGGCGGATATCGCGCAGGCTCTGGCCACCGGAACTGCGCTGCCAATGGCGGGCGCCGGCAACGAAATGGAAACGCAAAACCCATAAAAAACAAGACACCGCCAGAGGCAGATCAAACAGGCGGAACCATGGAGAGAGCAGATGAGAGACTTGGCCCTTGAGGGAGTGAAACCGATGAATGCCGCGACGAAACTGCCGGGCGATGTCGGGCCGATCCATTTCGTTGGTATTGGCGGGATCGGCATGTCCGGGATTGCGGAGGTGTTGATCAATCACGGCTATACCGTACAGGGCTCTGATCTTAAACGCTCGAAAATCACCGACCGTCTCGAGGCGGCTGGCGCACGGGTGTTCGAAGGCCAGGCCGCTGCAAATCTTGACGGTGCCGAAGTGGTGGTTGTGTCGTCAGCGATCAAGACGGGCAATCCCGAGCTTGACGAAGCGCGCAGGCAGGGGCTGCCCGTCGTGCGCCGCGCCGAAATGCTGGCGGAACTCATGCGACTGAAGTCTAACATTGCGGTGGCCGGCACGCATGGCAAGACCACGACCACAACCATGGTGGCTGCGGTGCTGGATCACGGCAAGTTCGACCCCACGGTCATCAACGGCGGCGTGATTCACGCCTATGGCAGCAATGCCCGTGTGGGCCAGGGCGAGTGGATGGTGGTTGAGGCCGATGAAAGCGACGGCACGTTCAACCGGCTTCCGGCAACGGTTGCCATTGTGACGAATATCGACCCCGAACACATGGAACATTGGGGCTCGGAAGAGGCACTGCATCAGGGGTTTCTGGATTTTGTCTCCAACATTCCCTTCTACGGCCTTGCGATCTGCTGCACGGACGATCCGGACGTGCAGACGCTGGTGGGGCGGATCACCGACCGTCGGATCATCACGTTCGGGTTCAACGCCCAGGCGGATGTGCGTGCAATCAATCTGAGATACGAGGCGAGCGTTGCGCATTTCGATGTGGCGCTTCAGGCAGAGGATCAGGTGATCGAGGGGTGCACGCTGCCCATGCCGGGCGATCACAACGTGTCAAATGCGCTGTCAGCCGTTGCCGTCGCGCGGGCGCTCGGCATGAAGGGCGATGAAATTCGCGCCGCGCTGTCGGCGTTTGGCGGTGTCAATCGCCGGTTCACCCGGGTGGGCGACGTCAATGGCGTGACCATCATCGACGATTACGGGCACCACCCGGTCGAGATCGCCGCGGTGCTCAAGGCCGCGCGGCAGGCAACCGAGGGACGGATCATCGCAATCCATCAGCCGCACAGGTACACCCGTCTGAGTTCACTATTTGACGATTTCTGCGCCTGCTTCAACGATGCGGATGTCATCGCGATCACCGAAGTCTTTGCGGCAGGCGAAGACCCGATCGAGGGCGCCGGCCGCGACGATCTGGTGGCCGGGCTGATCCGCCACGGGCATCGCCATGCGCGCGCAATCCTCGGCGAAGACGATCTTGAGCGTCTGGTGCGCGAACAGGCGGCACCGGGCGATATGGTGGTCTGTCTGGGGGCGGGCACGATCAGCGCCTGGGCCAACGCCCTGCCGGACCGTTTGCGCGACTAAAGCGTTTTGCGATAAACTTGATTCACAGAGTGTCGCGAAGCGCAGTGCATCGTTCATATGCTGTGCGCCTTTCGCCTTCGGCTGGTGTCTCAGGGTAAAGGCAAAAGGCTTTAGGCCGGAGGCTGCCCTCTCGGACAGGAGTATCTTGTGACCCTCTCCCTCGTCCTGGCATGTGTCTGGGTGGTCGCCGCGAATATCTGCGCGATGCTGCCCAGTCGTGACAACCACTGGCGTCGCGCCTATGCGCTGATCGCGCTTGGTGTGCCGATCGTGGTGTTCGTGACCCTGCAAAACGGTGTGTGGATCGGTGTCCTGGTGCTGCTCGCAGGGATGAGCATACTGCGCTGGCCGGTGATTTATCTCGGACGCTGGGTGCGCGCTCTTTGCTCCGGATCGCGACAATAGGCCCCGGAGGCTTGCATGACTTGTTTGCCGAACCGGGATAAGGCAGAACCCAGGTGATGACACCGCTTCCAAGGCCCCGCGGGACACTGACGCCCGATCGCCCCCTGAACACGCTGACCTGGCTGCGTGTGGGCGGGCCGGCCGAGTATTTCTTTCAGCCAGCCGATGAGGACGATCTGGCCGCGTTCCTTGGGCATCTGCCTCCGTATGTTCCGGTTTTTCCGATGGGCGTGGGGAGCAACCTTATCGTGCGTGACGGCGGGGTGCGTGGCGTGGTCATCCGACTGGGGCGCGGTTTCAACACGGTCCGGTTCGAGAACGGACAGGTGATCGCAGGGGCGGCGGCCCTGGATGCGCAGGTGGCGCGCAAGGCCGCCGAGACGGGTCTTGACCTGACGTTCCTGCGCACGATCCCGGGCGCCATTGGTGGCGCGGTGCGCATGAATGCGGGCTGTTATGGCACCTATGCAGCGGATGTTTTCGTTGCGGCGCGCGCGATCACACGCGACGGGAAAAGGGTGACGCTGACTGCGGAGGATCTCGAATTCTCGTACCGTCATACAACGCTGCCCGAGGGCTGGGTGATCACCGAGGCCACATTTGCCCCCCCGCGCGCCGAACCGGATGCGCTGCGGGCGCGGATGGAGGAGCAGCTGGCGAAACGGGATGCCAGCCAGCCGACAAAAGAGCTTACGGCGGGCTCCACCTTTCGCAACCCCGCGGGATTTTCCTCGACCGGGCGGCCGGGCGAGAACCATGATCTCAAGGCGTGGAAGGTGATCGACGACGCCGGATTGCGGGGCGCGCGGCGCGGCGGGGCGCAAATGAGCCCGAAGCACCCCAATTTCCTGATCAACACCGGTGAAGCCAGTGCCGCGGACCTGGAAAACCTTGGCGAAGACGTGCGAAAAAAGGTTTTCCAAAACAGCGGAATAACGTTACAATGGGAAGTCATGAGAGTTGGTGAACCGGCTCCGCCCGATGGGTGACACCACCGGGTTCCTTTGAAAAGCAGTAGGGCCGTCAGAGGCCCTTGAAATTTGAGGCAGTAGGTGGGTCATTCGAGCGGAACCCCCCGGACTGTTGCGGTGATCATGGGCGGCCCTTCGGCAGAGCGCGAAGTGTCGTTCTCGACAGGCAGGGGATGCGCTGCAGCGTTGCGGGACGCGGGATACACGGTGGTCGAGATCGACGCCGGTCCCGATCTTGCGCAGGTGTTGCGTGATGCCATGCCCGATGTCGTGTTCAATGCGCTCCACGGTCGTTGGGGCGAAGACGGCTGCGTGCAGGGCCTGCTGGAGTGGCTGCGCATTCCCTACACCCATTCCGGTGTGCTGGCCTCGGCGCTGGCAATGGATAAGCAAAAGACAAAAGAGGCCTATCGCGCCGCCGGCTTGCCGGTGGTCGACAGCGTGCTGATGCCGCGCGAGGACGTGGCGGCGCGTCATGTGATGCCGCCGCCTTACGTGGTCAAGCCAAACAACGAAGGCTCCAGCGTCGGGGTCTACGTGGTGCGCGAGGCGGCAAACGGGCCGCCTCTCATGGGGGATGAGATGCCCGCGACGGTGATGGTCGAGGCCTATGTTCCGGGGCGCGAGCTGACCACGTCGGTGCTGGGCGGCCGCGCGCTTGGCGTCACGGACATTCTGACGGATGGCTGGTATGACTATCACGCCAAGTACGCTGCCGGTGGCTCGCGCCACGTGGTGCCGGCCGATGTGCCAGCGGAAATTGCGGCGCTGTGCGAAGCCTACGCTCTGAAGGCGCATGACGTTCTGGGCTGCCGCGGATTGTCGCGCACGGATTTTCGCTGGGACGAGTCGCGCGGCGTGGACGGGCTTGTCCTGCTTGAAACAAACACACAGCCCGGCATGACCCCGACCTCGCTGTCGCCCGAGCAGGCGCAGGCAGTGGGTTTGACATTTCCGGACCTTTGCGCCTGGCTGGTGGAGGACGCAACATGCGATCGCTGAAACGCAGGGGCGCCGCGCGCAGACCCCATGCCGGCACCGCCGCTCGGCATGATCCCGCGCCATCGCGCTGGTCGTACCGGTTGCAGCGCTGGATGCTGACGCCGATGTTTCGAAGCGTTCTGCGCCTCGGTCTGCCGGCGGCGGTCTGTGTGGGCGCGGGACTGGCGTTTTTTTCCGACGCGGAGCGCCGCGAAGCGATTGCGCAGACGGTTGCCGAAATCCGCGAGCAGATCGAGACGCGCCCGGAATTCATGGTCAATCTGCTGGCGATCGACGGGGCGGGCGCGGTGGTCGAGGCGGAAATCCGCGAACTTTTCCCGCACGATCTGCCGGCCAGTTCCTTCGAGGTCGATCTGGCGGCGGTCCGGCGGTTGATTGTCGATTTGCCCGCTGTGGCGGAGGCCTCTGTCCGTTTGCGGCAGGGCGGTGTTTTGCTGGCCGAGGTGACCGAACGCCAGCCCGCCGCGCTTTGGCGGTCGCGCCGGGGGCTTCTGGTCGTCGATGCCACGGGCGTTGTCATCGGTCAGGCGTCGCGGCGCGCCGCGAAACCCGATCTGCCGGTCATTGCAGGCGATGGCGCCACAGCCGCGGTGACCGAAGCGCTGGACATCTTTGCCGCCGCAGAGTCGCTGGGCACGCGGGTGCGTGGTCTGGTGCGCATCGGCGAACGGCGATGGAACGTGGTGCTGGACCGGGATCAGACAATCCTGCTGCCCGAAACGCGGGCGGTGCGCGCGCTGGAGCGCGTGATCGTGCTTGGCGACCTTCAGGATCTGCTGGAGCGCGACGTCGCCGTGGTGGATATGCGGTTGTCTGCGCGCCCCACGATACGGCTTTCGAACCACGCCGTCACGGAATGGTGGCGCATCACTCAGACAGACGCCGGGCCTGAACCCGGTCTGGAAACAGGGGCAGAGTAGCTATGATCGACCTTTACGCATCTCAGCGCGCGATGCGCAACATGCGACGCGCCGCCATTCAGAGAGGTGTTGTCGCGGTTCTGGATGTGGGCACGTCGAAGATTGCCTGTCTTGTCCTGCGCTTTGACGGCAGCGACCGCCTGCGCGAAGCCGACGGAATCGGCGCGCTGGCCGGTCAGGCCGGATTTCGTGTCATTGGCGCGGCCACCACCCGGTCGCGCGGTGTGCGCTATGGCGAGATTGCCGCGATGAACGAAACCGAGCGGGCCATTCGCACGGCGCTGCAGGCCGCGCAGAAAATGGCGCGCATGCGCGTTGACCATGTGATTGCCTGTTTTTCCGGGGCGGGGCCGCGCAGCTATGGTCTGGCGGGCCGGGCCGACGTGACCGATGTCACCGTGAGCGAGCAGGACATCAGCCGCGTTCTGTCGGCCTGTGACGTCCCCGATTACGGCACGGGCCGCGAAGTGCTGCACGCACAGCCGGTCAATTTTGCGCTTGATCACCGCAGCGGTCTGGGCGACCCGCGCGGGCAGCGCGGTCAGGATCTGGCGGTTGATATGCATATGCTGACTGTGGACGCCACGGCAGTGCAGAACCTCGCCCACTGCGTCAAGCGATGCGATCTCGAACTCGCGGGGCTGGCCAGTTCGGCCTACGTGTCCGGGATATCGGCGCTGGTGGAGGACGAACAGGAGCTGGGCGCGGCCTGCATTGACATGGGGGGCGGCAGTGCCGGGGTGTCTGTCTTTCTGAAAAAGCACATGATCTTTGCCGATACGGTCAGGATCGGTGGCGAGCATGTGACCAGCGATATCTCGATGGGTCTGCAGGTGCCGCAGGCCACGGCCGAACGGATCAAGACCTTTTACGGCGGCGTCGTGGCCACCGGAATGGATGATCGCGACATGATCGAGATCGGCGGCGAGACGGGCGACTGGGAACATGATCGCCGGACCGTCAGCCGCGCCGAACTGATCGGGATAATGCGACCGCGTGTCGAGGAAATTCTCGAAGAGGTGCGCGCCCGTCTTGACGCGGCAGGGTTTCAGCACCTGCCAAGCCAGCAGATCGTGCTGACAGGCGGGGGCAGTCAGATCCCCGGGCTTGACGGGCTGGCCGCGCGGATCCTTGGCCAGCAGGTCCGGATAGGACGGCCGCTGCGTGTGCACGGATTGCCGCAGGCCGCCACCGGGTCCGGCTTTGCAAGCGCGGTGGGGATGTGTCTGTTCGCGGCCAATCCGCAGGACGAATGGTGGGACTTCGAGCTGCCGGTCGACAGATACCCGGCGCGATCCCTCAAGCGCGCAGTGCGCTGGTTCCGCGACAACTGGTAGCGCGAATCTCTTGCGCCGCGCGCGCGGACCGGACGGCTGTGAAACAGGCAGAGCTTTGCTGGGCTTGTCATTCAATCGGCGTGTAACCGCCAAATCTATGCGATATGCCCATATAAAGCGGAAATGCGCCGATAAGAGGCCACATTTCGCGGTTTTTCGGTGTTTTTTGCGTGACGCAAGGGGCAACGACCGGTAATATCCTCGCAATTCAGGCGGCGAGGCGTCTGTCCGCAGAACCGGGCAAATGAGGGCTGGTGGGGCAGACGAGGCAACAGGCAAGAAAAGGGCGGACAGCAAAATGACTTTGAATCTCAGCATTCCTGGGCACGACAACGAGTTGCGGCCACGCATAACCGTATTCGGCGTCGGCGGCGCCGGCGGCAATGCGGTCAACAACATGATCGAGAAGCGGCTGGAAGGGGTTGATTTCGTTGTCGCCAACACGGATGCGCAGGCGCTGGCCCAAAGTCACGCGGGCGAACGAATCCAGCTGGGCGTGAAGGTGACGGAAGGTCTGGGCGCGGGCGCCAAGGCTGCCGTTGGCGCGGCCGCTGCCGAAGAGAACATCGAGCAGATCGTCGACCAGCTTGCCGGGGCGCATATGTGCTTTATCACGGCGGGCATGGGCGGGGGCACCGGCACCGGCGCGGCGCCGATCATCGCGCAGGCGGCGCGGGAACTCGGCGTGCTGACCGTGGGCGTTGTCACCAAACCCTTCCAGTTCGAAGGCGCCAAGCGCATGCGCCAGGCCGAGGAAGGCGTTGAATCGCTTCAGAAGATGGTCGACACGCTGATCATCATTCCGAACCAGAACCTGTTCCGCCTGGCGAATGAAAAGACAACCTTCACCGAAGCCTTCTCGATGGCTGACGATGTGCTCTACCAGGGGGTGAAGGGCGTGACGGACCTGATGGTGCGCCCCGGTCTGATCAATCTCGATTTTGCCGACGTACGCGCGGTCATGGACGAGATGGGCAAGGCCATGATGGGCACCGGAGAAGACAGCGGCGAAGATCGCGCCGTGCAGGCCGCAGAGAAGGCCATAGCCAATCCGTTGCTGGATGAAATCAGCCTGCGTGGCGCACGGGGCGTGCTGATCAACATTACCGGCGGCTACGACCTGACGCTCTTTGAGCTGGATGAAGCGGCCAACCGCATCCGCGAGGAGGTGGACGCCGAAGCCAATATCATCGTCGGATCGACACTCGATCCGGAAATGGATGGCGCAATGCGGGTCTCGGTCGTGGCGACGGGCATTGATGCAAGCGAGGAAATCCGGGACATCCCGCTTCCGCGTCGCAAGCTCTCGGAGCCGCTGAGCCCCGACACGTCGCTGGTGGCGGAGGAAGAGGCCGATTTGGTCGCGGAGGCCGTGCAGGATACGACGGATGTCGAGAGCCTGCAGCCTGCCGGTGAGCCGGAACAGGAGGTCGCCGCACAGGAGCCGGAGCCAAATCTCTTTGACGGGTTTGATCCGCAACAGGTCGCCGCGGCGCAGGCCGATCCGGCCTATGACGAAGCGCATGACGATGTGCCGCCGCCGGCATACAGGCCAGCGGACGAAACCCCGATGGTGGCGCATGCCGCCGAAGACGAAACGGCATATGAGGTTGAAGAGCCTGCGCCCGGAGCACCCAGTCACGATGCGCTGAGCCGGTTGCAGACGGCCGTCGCAAACGCAGCCCCGCGTGCGCGTGGCACGGGCGGCGTCGAAGACGGAAGCGAGCAGGACAAACCCCGCTTTGGCATCAACTCGCTGATCAATCGCATGACGGGTCATCATGCAGAGCAGGGGGCGCCAAAGCGCGCCGTGCGGCAGCAGCCTCCGGTGAAGACACCGCAGGTCGAGCACGAGGAAGATACGCTAGATGCGGGCGACTCGCAGGCCGAAGAAGAGGATCAGATCGAGATCCCCGCCTTTTTGCGACGTCAGGCGAACTGAACTTTACACAAATCTGCAACAGCTGAGAGGGCCGCCTTCGCGGCCCTTTTTTCTTTTTAATCATGGCTTTGAGTGTTGGAATTTACGCGTCGGCGGGTTCTTGCCACCCGGAATCCTGCGATGTTTCAGCCCGTTGCAAAGAGTGAATTGAGCAATCGCGCCGCGGCTCATACACCACTGGTCAACCTCAACGTGCGGGTCGGGGGCCCAGAGACGTCGTGCAGACAACGATCAAGTATCCGGTGACATTTTCCGGTGTCGGGCTTCATTCCGGCACAGCGGCGCGTCTCAAGATTGTGCCTGCACCGGTTAACCGTGGCATCGTGTTCCGTCGTCTCGATGTGGACCCCGAAATCTGCGAATTGCCGGCGCGATGGGATCTGGTCTCGGCTTCGCCACTTTGCACCCGGCTGGAAAACCCTGCAGGTGTCAGCGTATCGACGGTCGAACATGTGATGGCCGCGCTTAGCGGATGTGGCATCCATAACGCCGTGGTCGAGGTCACGGGCCCCGAAGTGCCCATTCTCGATGGATCCTCTGCACAGTTTGTGCGGGGCATCCTGTCACGCGGAATTCGTCGGCAGGACGCCCCGGTGCGGGCGCTGCGCGTGTTGCGACCGGTGGAAGTGATCCGTGACGATGCCTGTGCGCGGCTTGTGCCGCACCACACTCTGCTGATCGAATTCGAGATTGCATTTGATGACGAGGCAATTGGCACGCAGCGCAAGCTGCTCAACATGTCGAATGGGTCTTTTGTGCGTGAACTCAGCGCATCGCGCACGTTCTGCCGTCAGTCGGATGTTGACACGATGCAGGCCAACGGTCTGGCACTTGGTGGTGATCCGGGTGTGAACGCCGTGGTGTTTGACGGCGACCGGGTGCTCAGCCCCGGGGGGCTTCGCCAGCCTGACGAGCCCGTGCGCCACAAGATGCTGGATGCGCTTGGTGATCTTGCGCTGGCCGGGTTCCCGATCCTTGGTCACTATCAGGGGTGCCGCGCAGGCCATGCGCTGACCAACCAGCTGTTGCGTGCGCTCTTTTCGGATGCGTCGCAGTATGAACTGGTGACCTGCGACGCCGACATGGTCTCGCGTTTGCCGGGATCGGGCGTGCAGCGCGACGAAATTCCCGAAGTGGCCTGACACCATACTGCCGCAGTTTGCCGTGACTCGCCCGGATCGCGATCAAAGCCGTTTTGTGCGTGAAATTTTTGTGTTACCTCCCGTTGGACAACGGGCTATGAGAGGCCCATGACTGGGGTTAAGAAGGGTGCGCGTCGCATGTCGGGCGACTTGCCGGGAACAGGTCCGATAGAGACAAAAGCCAATACCAGATCGGGCGCGCTCGCGTTTGTCCTGATCGGTGCTCTGACGCTGGCTGGCTGTGGCGGTATCAACGCCAAGGTCGAGCGGGGCGAGCTGGAGTACGAGAACTTCACCGCAGAGCAGATTTATGGCCGGGCCGAATATGATCTGGCGCGTGGCGATCCCGGGTTGGCGGCCACGGTTTTTGCCGAGGTTGAGCGCCTCTATCCGTTCTCGGAATGGGCCAAGCGCGCGGTTATCATGCAGGCGTTCGCCTATCATCAGGACGAGGATTACGAGAACAGCCGCAGCGCAGCGCAGCGCTATCTCGATTTCTATCCGACGGATGGCGATGCCGCCTATGCCCAGTACCTGCTGGCGCTCAGCTATTACGACCAGATCGACGAGGTCGGGCGCGATCAGGGGCTGACGTTTCAGGCCTTGCAGGCCTTGCGTGAGGTGATCGAGGTCTACCCGGACAGCGAATACGCCAGCACGGCGATCCTCAAGTTCGATCTGGCGTTCGATCATCTTGCGTCCAAGGAGATGGAGATCGGTCGCTATTATTTGAAGCGCGACCACTACACCGCCGCGATCAATCGGTTTCGCGTTGTTGTCGAGGACTTCCAGACCACCACGCATACTGCGGAAGCCCTGCATCGGCTGGTCGAAGCCTATCTTGCGCTCGGTCTTGTGAATGAGGCGCAGACGGCAGGCGCGATCCTTGGTTACAACTTCCAGAGCACAGAGTGGTATGACGCCAGCTACCGTCTTCTGACCGGGCAGGGTCTGGCGCTTGAAGCGCAGGGCAACAGCTGGCTCAATCAGGTGTATCGCCAGATGATCCAGGGCCGGTGGCTGTAGAGTAAACTCGCGCTGGCTGTCGGCGCGGCGGAGACGAAGCGCGGATGCTGCGGGTCCTGGAAATAAGAGATGTTCTGATCATAGACAGGCTGGAGCTGGCGTTTCAGCCCGGCCTGAATGTTCTGACCGGCGAGACCGGCGCCGGCAAATCCATCCTGCTGGATGCGCTTGGGTTCGTTCTGGGCTGGCGCGGCCGGGCAGATCTGGTGCGTGGCGGTGCAACGCAGGGCGAGGTCATTGCAGAGTTCGATCTTCCGCAGGGGCACGCGGCCCGTGCGGTTCTGAAAGAGGCCGGACTGCCGGTCGATGACGCGCTGATCTTCAGACGCATCAATACAGGGGACGGACGCAAGACCGCCTGGGTCAACGATCGCCGCGTCTCCGGCGAGATCCTGCGCGCCCTGTCCGATACGCTGGTCGAGCGTCATGGCCAGCACGACGACCGGGGGTTGCTGAACCCGCGCGGGCACAGAATGCTGCTTGACGCCTTTGGCAGGCTGGATGATTTGCGCGCGAAGTGCCGGACAGCGTGGCAGGACTGGCGGGAGGCCGAGGCGGCCCTGACGGACGCGATGCAGGCTCTGGCTCAGACAAAATCGGAAGAGGACTTCCTGCGCCATGCAGCCACCGAACTGGAGGCGCTTGCGCCGCAGCCCGGGGAAGAGGCCGACCTGGATGCGCGCCGTCGGCTGATGCAGCAGGCGGAACGCATCCGTGAGGACGTGATCCAGGCGCGTGTGGCGGTGGCAGACACGGCGGACACTGCGGCCTCGGAGGCCGTGCGCTGGCTTGAACGTGCCGCCGAACACGCAGACGGTCGGCTTGACCCCGCGATTGCCGCGCTCGGGCGGGCGCTTGTGGAACTGGGCGAGGCCGAAAGCGGCATTTCCTCCTGCCTTGAGGCACTGGACTTTGACCCTTTGGAGCTGGAACAGGCAGAAGAGCGTCTGTTTGCCATCCGGGCCTTGTCGCGCAAACACGGGCTTGCGCCCGACGATCTGGCCGCATTTGCCGAAACCATTGCCCGGCGACTCGTGTCGCTTGAGCGGGGGCAACAGGATCTGGCCGCGTTGCAGAGTGCGGTTGATCGCGCCCGCGCCTCCTATGACGCCGAGGCGGACGCGCTGAGCCGGGCCCGCAAGACCGCGGCAAAACACCTGGACCGGAACGTTGTTGCCGAACTTGCGCCGCTGAAAATGGAGCGCGCAGAGTTCACCACCAGCATCGGTGCGGGCGAGGCCGGCCCCGATGGCCGGGACGATGTCCAGTTTCAGGTGGCGCCCAATCCCGGTGCGCCGGCGGGGCCGCTTGCGAAAATTGCGTCGGGTGGAGAGCTCAGCCGGTTTCTTCTGGCGCTCAAGGTCTGTCTCACCGGAGATCAGAACGGTGTGACAATGATCTTCGACGAAATTGATCGCGGTGTCGGCGGCGCCACGGCAGATGCGGTTGGAAAACGGCTGGTGCAACTGGCGTCGGGCGGGCAGGTCCTGGTGGTGACGCATTCACCGCAGGTGGCCGCGCGGGGGGCGCATCACTGGCGCGTAGAAAAACGCATCAGGGATCAGGAAACCTTCAGCCACGTCCGGGCTCTGGCGGGCGAGGACCGCAGAGACGAAATTGCACGCATGTTGTCGGGCGAACGCATCACAGACGAAGCCCGCGCCGCAGCTCAGGCGCTGATCTCGAACCAGAGCAGTTCGTGACCTAAGCCCTTTCACTTTTACCCTGAGACATCAGCCAAAGGCGAAAGGTGCACGGCACAGGAACACTGCACTGCGTTTCTCGACAAACTGTGAGTCAGGCCTGTCGCGAAACGTTTCAGGACCAGGCAAAGCCGTGCCCCGGACGCCGCCGCCCCTGACGGCGCGCTCCGGTGTCCGGCGCGCGTTGCCCTGAACGCGAAACATCGCGTCAGGTAACCCATGCGCAACCGCCGCGGGTTGCGCAGCGCTCCCGCGCACGTCTGCGCGACGGTGTTTTGTCAAATGCATGACAGCAACCACGTGCGCGCCCCGCTGCAAACGGTCGCACGTTACAGGTGCTGGCCTCCGTTGATCGG